>NZ_PSWB01000010.1:0-120067 GCF_002931865.1 Rathayibacter sp. AY1C7
CACCGCCACCCCCGTCCGCCCCACCCGAGAGGAGGCGACCGCATGTACGAAGGCATCGTCCAGGAGCTGATCGACGAGCTCGGCCGGCTCCCCGGCATCGGCCCGAAGTCCGCCCAGCGCATCGCGTTCCACATCCTGCAGACCGAGACGTTCGACGTCACCCGGCTCGCCGAGATCCTGCTCGAGCTGCGCGGCCGTGTGCACTTCTGCGACATCTGCGGGAACGTGGCGGAGGAGGCGACCTGCGGGATCTGCCGCGATCCGCGCCGCAGCCGCGCCGTCATCTGCGTCGTGGAGGAGGCGAAGGACGTCCCGGCGATCGAGCGCACCCGCGAGTTCCGCGGGCTCTACCACGTGCTCGGCGGCGCGATCAGCCCGATCGACGGCATCGGCCCGGATCAGCTCCGCATCCGCCAGCTGCTGCAGCGGCTCGCGGACGGCGAGGTGCAGGAGGTCATCATCGCGACCGACCCGAACCTCGAGGGCGAGGCGACGGCGACCTATCTCTCGCGCATGCTCAGCACCCTCGGCATCCGCATCACCCGTCTGGCCTCCGGGCTGCCCGTCGGCGGAGACCTCGAGTACGCCGACGAGATCACCCTCGGCCGCGCCTTCGAGGGCCGCCGGCTCGTCGAGAACTGACGCGGCCGCCGGAGTCGCATGACCGCTCCGGCATGAAGTCGACCGGTAGACTCGCCCGTCGGGTCGCGACGGCGGTCCAGCCACCGACACGGGAGCAGCACGTGAGCCTGATCGTCCAGAAGTTCGGCGGGTCCTCCGTCGCCGACGCGGAGAGCATCAAGCGGGTCGCGAAGCGGATCGTCGCCACCAAGCAGGCGGGCAACGACGTGGTCGTCGCCGTCTCGGCCATGGGCGACACCA
This sequence comes from Rathayibacter sp. AY1C7, assembly GCF_002931865.1. NCBI lineage: Bacteria > Bacillati > Actinomycetota > Actinomycetes > Micrococcales > Microbacteriaceae > Rathayibacter > Rathayibacter sp. AY1C7. Next base: position 883 of record NZ_PSWB01000010.1, read on the forward strand.
CCGACGACCTGCTCGAGCTCGCCCACCAGGTCACTCCCATCCCCGCCCCCCGCGAGCTCGACATGCTGCTCTCCTCGGGCGAGCGCATCTCGATGGCGCTGCTGGCGATGGCGATCAAGAGCATGGGCTTCGAGGCCCGCTCCTTCACCGGCAGCCAGGCCGGCATGATCACGGACGCGCAGCACGGCGCCGCCCGCATCGTCGACATCACCCCGGTCCGCCTCCGCGAGGCGCTCGACGAGAACGCCGTCGTCATCGTCGCGGGCTTCCAGGGCTTCAACCGCGACACGAAGGACATCACCACCCTCGGCCGCGGCGGCTCGGACACCACCGCCGTCGCGCTCGCCGCGGGACTCGGCGCCGACACCTGCGAGATCTACACGGACGTCGACGGCGTCTTCACCGCCGACCCGCGGGTCGTCAAGAAGGCCCGCAAGCTCGACCGCATCACCAGCGAGGAGATGCTCGAGCTGGCCGCCGCGGGCGCGAAGGTGCTGCACATCCGCGCCGTCGAGTTCGCCCGCCGCCACGGAGTCACGCTCCACGTGCGCTCCTCCTTCAGCCCCAACGAGGGCACCATCGTCTACAACGCCGAGACCGCCGGCGCCGAGCAGAACGGACAAGCCGTGGAAGAGCCCATCATCGCCGGAGTCGCCGCCGACCTGAACGAGGCGAAGATCACTGTCGTCGGAGTCCCCGACATCCCGGGCAAGGCCGCGCAGATCTTCACGATCGTGGCCAAGACCGGCTCCAACATCGACATGATCGTGCAGAACGTGTCGGCTGCGGCCACCGCCCGCACCGACATCTCGTTCACCCTGCCCAAGGCCGACGGCCAGACGGTCCTCATGGCTCTCAACGCCGAGAAGGACGAGGTCGGCTTCGAGTCCCTGCAGTACGACGACCAGATCGCCAAGCTCGCGCTCGTGGGCGCCGGGATGCGCACCAACGCCGGCGTGTCCGCGAAGCTGTTCCGCTCCCTCTACGAGGCCGGGATCAACATCGAGATGATCTCCACGAGCGAGATCCGCATCTCGGTCGTCACCCGCGCCGACACCGTGAACGAGGCCCTGCGCGTCGTGCACACCGCCTTCGGGCTCGACGCCGAGGACGAGGCCGTCGTCTACGCCGGCACCGGCCGCTGACGGCCGGACACCCTCGCGATCCGGCCGTTCCTCCCGAGCGGCCGGAGCGACCGGTACCCTCTCCCTCGATCCCCCCGCCACGAGCGGCCCGCGCGCCGCACGGACGAAAGAGCACAGCATGAGCAGCACCCCCCTCCACGTGGGCGTCGTCGGCGCGACCGGCCAGGTCGGGAAGGTGATGCGCCGCCTCCTCGAGGAGCGCGACTTCCCGATCGCGTCCATCCGCTTCTTCGCCACCGCCCGCTCGGCGGGCACGACGCTGCCGTTCCGCGGCGGGGACGTCGTGGTCGAGGACGTGGAGACCGCCGATCCGACGGGGCTCGACATCGCCCTGTTCTCGGCCGGAGCCACGGGATCGCGCGCGCAGGCGCCCCGCTTCGCCGCGGCCGGCGTCACCGTGATCGACAACTCCAGCGCCTGGCGGATGGACCCCGAGGTCCCGCTGGTCGTCAGCGAGGTGAACCCCCACGCCATCGACCAGGCGGTCAAGGGCATCATCGCCAACCCCAACTGCACCACGATGGCCGCGATGCCGATCCTCAAGGTCCTCGACCGCGAGGCGGGGCTCACGCGCCTGATCGTCAGCACCTACCAGGCCGTGTCCGGCAGCGGACTGGCCGGAGCGAACGAGCTGGCCGGCCAGGTCCGCGCCGCCGTCGCCGACGAGCACCTGCTCGACCTGGTGCACGACGGCTCGGCGGTCGACTTCCCCGCGCCGGACAAGTACGTCGCCCCGATCGCCTTCGACGTCATCCCCTTCGCGGGGAGCCTGGTCGAGGACGGCTCGAACGAGACAGACGAGGAGAAGAAGCTCCGCAACGAGAGCCGCCGCATCCTCGAGCTCCCGGAGCTGCTGGTCTCGGGCACCTGCGTGCGCGTCCCCGTGTTCACCGGCCACTCGCTCTCCGTCAACGCAGAGTTCGCCTCCGCCCTCAGCCCCGAGCGTGCTCGCGAGCTGCTGGCCGACGCGCCCGGCGTCGTGCTGCGCGAGGTGCCGACTCCGCTGGAGGCCGCGGGCAAGGACCCGAGCTTCGTCGGCCGCATCCGCGCCGACGAGGGTGCTCCGGAGGGACGCGGCCTCGCGCTCTTCATCAGCAACGACAACCTCCGCAAGGGCGCGGCCCTGAACGCCGTGCAGATCGCCGAGCTCATCGCGGCGAAGCAGCCCGTGTCCTGACCGGCGTGGACGGGGCCGGCGCCGAGCGCTCCGGCCCCTTCCGGGTGGAAAAGCCGCGAATTTGATGGGGGAGCGGGGCCCCTCCCCGCCGCGGCGTGCTCGGGCGAGCGTAAACTCGACTCTCGTGAACTCCTCGGAACCGGTCGACGTCGCCCTCATCGGTGGGGGCATCATGAGCGCCACGCTCGGCGCCCTCATCACCCAGCTGCAGCCCGACTGGACGATCGCCGCCTACGAGCGCCTCGGCGACGTGGCGCAGGAGTCGTCGAACCCGTGGAACAACGCGGGCACCGGTCACGCGGCCCTCTGCGAGCTGAACTACATGCCCGAGGCGGCCGACGGCTCCGTCGACCCGGCCAAGGCGATCCAGATCAACGAGCAGTTCCAGATCTCGCGCCAGTTCTGGTCGAGCCTGGTGGAGTCCGGCGACATCCGCGAGCCCTCCAGCTTCATCAACCCGGCGCCGCACATGACCTTCGTGCACGGCGAGGCCAACGTCGAGTACCTCCGGAAGCGCTACGAGGCCCTCAAGGACCAGCCGCTGTTCGCCGGCATCGAGTTCACCGAGAGCGTCAAGACCATCCACGAGTGGGCGCCCCTGCTGATGGAGCAGCGTCCCGCCGGCGGCGGCCCCTACGCGGCGACGCGCATGCCGGCCGGCACCGACGTCGACTTCGGCTCGCTGACCCACCAGCTGTTCGACCACGTCGTCGCCCACGGCGGCACGCTCGACACCGGCCGCGAGGTCACCGACATCACCCGGCAGAAGGACGGCACCTGGCGCCTCGACCTCAAGCAGGTCGTCGGAGGCACGCCCCAGTCGGTGACCGCCCGCTTCGTCTTCGTCGGCGCCGGCGGCGGTGCGCTGCACCTCCTGCAGAAGTCGGGCATCCCCGAGATCAAGGGCTTCGGAGGCTTCCCGATCTCGGGCCAGTTCCTCCGCACCGACAACCCCGAGCTGGTCGCCCGGCACAAGGCGAAGGTCTACGGCAAGGCCGCGGTCGGCGCGCCCCCGATGTCGGTGCCGCACCTCGATGCGCGCGTCGTCGACGGCGAGTCATCCCTCCTCTTCGGCCCCTACGCGGGCTTCACGCCCAAGTTCCTGAAGCGGGGCTCGTGGCTCGACCTGCCCCTGTCGATCCGGCCGCACAACATCGGCCCGATGCTCGCGGTCGCCCGCGACAACCTCGACCTGATGAAATACCTGATCGGTGAGGTGCTCGCCGGCCGTGGCAAGAAGATGAAGGCCCTGCGCGAGTTCCTGCCCACCGCCCGCGACGAGGACTGGTACCTGATCACCGCCGGCCAGCGCGTCCAGGTGATGAAGAAGGACGAGAAGAAGGGCGGCGTGCTGCAGTTCGGCACCGAGGTCATCACCGGAGGGGACGGCACGATCGCCGGCCTGCTCGGCGCCTCGCCCGGAGCCTCGACCGCCGTGCCGATCATGCTCGACATCGTGCAGAAGTGCTTCCCCGACCGGATGAAGGCCTGGGAGCCGCGGATCCGCGCGCTGGTGCCGAGCTACGGCTCGACCCTCAACGACGCGCCCGAGAAAGCCGAGCAGACGGTCACCGCGACCGCCGAGACGCTGGAGCTGTCCGCCTCGGTCTGATCGGCTGCGATCCGTTCGAACGTATGTTCTAATGGCTCCATGAGGTGGAGCGGGCAGTCGATCGGCACGGCCGACGAGGCCGCCCTGCCCGGCCTCGTCAAGCTCACCGACCTGGTGCGGACGGTGCGCACGCCGGAGTTCGAGGGCATCACCTTCTACGAGGTGCTCGCGAAGTCGGCGCTCAACCGCGTGCACACCTCCTCGAAGATGCCGTTCGGCTGGAGCATCAACCCGATGCGCGGCTGCACCCACGCCTGCACCTACTGCTTCGCCCGGCCCACGCACGAGTACCTCGAGTTCGACGGCGGCCGCGACTTCGACTCGCAGATCGTCGTGAAGGTGAACGTCGCCGAGGTCCTCACCCGGGAGCTCGCCAAGCCGAGCTGGGAGCGGCACCCCGTGGCACTCGGCACCAACACCGATCCGTACCAGCGCGCCGAGGGCCGCTACCGGCTGATGCCGGGCATCATCGCCGCGCTCGCCGCCTCGGGCACCCCGATCTCGATCCTCACGAAGGGCTCGCTGCTGCGGCGAGACCTGCCGCTGCTCCGCGAGGCCGCAGAGCACGTCCCGGTCGACCTCGGAGTCTCGATCGCCGTCTACGACGAGGGCCTCCAGCGCTCCGTCGAGCCGGGTGCGCCGACCGCGGCGGCCAGGCTGGCGACGGTCACCGCGGCACGGGAGGCCGGCTTCGACTGCTCGGTGTTCCTGATGCCGATCCTGCCGTTCCTCACCGACACACGGGCGCACCTCGACGAGTCGCTCCGGGCCTGCCGCGAGGCGGGCGCCAGCACGATCATGTACTCGACCCTCTACCTCAAGCCCGGGGTGAAGGAGTGGTTCCTGCAGTGGCTCGGGCAGGAGCACCCCGAGCTGGTCGACAAGTACCGAGCGCTCTACCCGGGCCGCGACGCCTACGCGCCTCTCGAGTACCGGCGCTGGCTCTCGGCGCGCATCCGCCCGCTGATGCGCGCGCACGGGCTCGAGCGCGGCGAGGAGGACCCGGCCACCGGCTCCGTCAAGTCCTCCGCCCTCGGTTCGCTCGGAACGCTGCGGACCCTCGGCGGCGAGCGGCGCTCCCTCCAGCACGACGGGCTGCTGGTCGGGGAGCTCGGGCCGGAGCGCGCCGCGATCCTGCCGGGCGTAGGACAGCCGACGCTGTTCTGAGCCGGGGGCGGGCCCGGCCGCGGCTAGGATCGTCCGCATGGTCACCCGCTCCGGTGAGCCCTCGGGCTCCTCCGCCCGGAGCGCCCGCGACGCGGCACCCCGTGCGGTCCGGCTCGGCCTGCTCGACCCGCGCGAGGACCTGCTCGCGGCGACGAGCGCGTGGATCCGCACCCACGCCCCGGACTTCGAGGTCGTCGTGGCCGCCTCCACCTGGCACGACCTGGTGACGAGCGATGTCTTCCCCACCCAGGTGGTCGTGATGGACGCCGAGCTGCGCGAGCCGATCTCGATCGAGGCGCGGATCCGGACCTGCCGGGCGGCGGGAGCCGCGGTCGTGGCGCTCTCCGCGAGCGAGGACGACGAGGTCCGCGAGCGCGCCCTGAAGGCCGGAGCCGTGCGGCACCTGGCGAAGTCGCGCCCGCTCGCCGAGGTGATGGAGCAGACCCGCGCCGCTCTCGAGATGCGCTCGGCCGACGTCTCGTCCGCGCAGTGGCGGCCCCTGCCGTCCGGAGTCGCGGCGCAGCAGCGCCCACGGCTCAGCGCCGGCGAGCTGGAGGCGCTGCGTCTCTACGCGTCCGGATCGAGCACCCCCGAGGTCGCCGCCAAGATGAACGTGCAGTTCGAGACCGCGAAGACCTACCTGCAGCGCGTGCGCCGCAAGTACGTCGCCGTCGGCAGGCCCGCGGGCCGCCGGGCCGATCTGATCCGCCGCGCCGGCGAGGACGGGTTCCTCCCGTGACCGGCCCCTGCTCACCCCGGGGGCCCCGCCCCCGGACCCGCCCCGAGGAGACCTGATGGCCAAGCTGTACTTCCGCTACGGAGCGATGAACAGCGGGAAGAGCACGTCGCTCCTGCAGGCCGCGCACAACTACGAGGAGCGCGGGCACCGGGTGCTGCTGGCCAAGCCGGCCGTCGACACGAAGGGCGAGGAGCTGATCGTGTCGCGGCTCGGCGTGACCCGTCCGGTGGACATCCTGTTCGAGCCCGACGGGGACCCGGTGGCCGTCTTCACCGCCGCCCGGGCCCGCGTGCTGGCCGAGTCGAAGCGCGACGTGAGTGCTCTGCTCGTCGACGAGGCGCAGTTCCTGCCGGAGTCGCACGTCGACGATCTGCTCCGGATCGCCATCCTCGAGAACGTGCCCGTCCTGGCGTACGGCATCCGCACGGACTTCCGCACCGCCGCGTTCCCGGGCAGCAGGCGACTCCTGGAGATCGCCCACAGCCTCGAGGAGCTGAAGACGATCTGCCGGTGCGGGCGCAAAGCGATCTTCAACGGGCGCGTCGTGGACGGCCGCTTCGTCTTCGACGGCGATCAGGTCGCGATCGACGGAACGGCGGTCACCTACGAGTCGCTGTGCGGCGCGTGCTACCTCCAGGAGAGCCGCGGCCGGCTCCGCGGATGACCGGTCGAGCGTTCCTCACCGGTGCGACACCCCTCCGAAACGAGGAAGTGGGTAGCCTGACGACGTGACAACACCGGAAACGGAATTACGCCTTTCGAAGCAGCAGGAAAGGTCGGGGGAAACGATGACGGCGCAAGGGGCACCGCTGAGGCGTCGGCCGTCGTGGGAGCAGGACTACCGGCGACGGCTGCTCATCACGGACGTCGTCGCGATCGTCCTCTCCGTCTTCGGCACGCAGCTCTTCTGGTTCGACCTGAACCTGAACTCGGATCTGGGGTTCAAGAACCCCGCCGACATCGCGGTCAGCTACACCTGGGTGTCCGTCGCCCTGTCGGTCGGCTGGCTCCTCGCCCTCCAGGTCTTCGACACGCGCGACCGCCGGATCGTCGGCACCGGCTACGTCGAGTACCGCCGCGTCGTCGACGCCTCCATCTGGCTCTTCGGCATCGTCGCGATCATCGCCTACCTGCTCCAGATCCTGCTTGCGCGCGGCTACATCATCACGGCGTTCCCCGCCGGGATCGTGCTGATCTGCGTCGGCCGCCTGGTCTGGCGCTCCTGGCTCACCCGGCAGCGCCGGGCGGGCCGCTTCTCGAGTCAGGTCGTGCTCCTCGGCTCCCGCGCGAGCGTCCTGCACACCGCGCGCGAGCTGCGCCGCGGCACCGAGGCCGGCTACAAGCTCGTCGGCGCCGTCTCGACCTCGGTCGGCGGTGCGGACGCGCTGCGGAGCGAGCAGGAGCTCTCGGGCCTCGCGGTCCACGGGTTCACCGGGATCGACGGCGTCCGCGCCGTGATGGACGCCACCGGTGCCGACACGGTGGTCGTCACGAGCTCCGACGAGCTGGCGCCGCAGCGGATCCGCGAGCTGAGCTGGACGCTCGAGCCCGGGCGCGAGCACCTCGTCGTGGCGCCGAGCCTCACCGACATCGGCGGTCCGCGCATCCACACCCGCCCCGTCGCGGGCCTTCCGCTGATCCACGTCGAGACCCCGCGCTTCGACGGCCGCCAGCGGTTCGCCAAGCGCCTCTTCGACATCCTGGCGTCGACCATGCTGATCATCCTCAGCGCGCCGGTGCTCGTCGTCGTCGCCGTGCTGGTCAAGGTCACCAGCCCCGGGCCCGTGCTCTTCCGGCAGGAGCGCATAGGCCTGAACGGCGCGACCTTCGAGATGCTGAAGTTCCGCTCGATGGTCGTCGACGCGGAGGCGCGACTGGCGGCACTCGCGTCGCAGCAGCGTGCGGAGGGGAACTCGATCCTCTTCAAGATGGCGAAGGACCCGCGCGTCACCCGGGTGGGTGCGATCCTCCGGCGCTTCAGCCTCGACGAGCTGCCCCAGTTCCTGAACGTCTTCCGCGGCGACATGTCCCTGATCGGCCCCCGCCCGCCGCTGGCCCGCGAGGTCGAGCAGTACGAGGAGCACGTGCACCGCCGCTTCCTGATGAAGCCGGGCATCACCGGGCTCTGGCAGGTCAGCGGACGCTCGAACCTCTCGTGGGAGGACACCGTCCGCCTCGACCTGTACTACGTCGAGAACTGGTCGATGACCGGCGACATCGTCATCCTCTTCAAGACCGCGCGCGCCGTCCTCGCCCGCGACGGGGCTTACTGATCGCCGGGGGGAGGGGCGCCGAGCCCCGCACCCTGTCCGTCTCGGTCCTCGAGACCCCGTTCCGCGTGGTCTTCGGACGCGGCGTCGGCGACGAGGACGCGGCGCGGATCGCCGACAGCTGGGCCGCCTGCGCGTCCGAGCCCGACGCGGGAGCACGCGACGTCCTCGCCGAGGTGGGGCACGATCCCTCCGTCCCGCTCGACGGCTCGCCCCGGGTCTCGAGCGCCACGCTCGCGCAGCTCGAGGAGTCCCTGACCTCGACCCTGACCCTCGAGGCGATCGGCGCCCGGCGCGCCGACCTGCTGATGCTCCACGCCTGCGGGATCTCCGACGAGTCCGGCCGCGTGCTGGCCTTCGTCGCCGCCTCCGGGACCGGCAAGACCACCATCGCGCGGACGCTCGGGTCCCGCTTCGGCTACGTCACCGACGAGACGGTCGGCGTGACCCCGGAGGGGCGCGTCCTGCCCTATCCCAAGCCGCTGTCGGTGAAGCCGCTGACCGGATCGGCGCCGAAGGCGCAGCTGGCCCCCGGGTCGCTCGCCCTCCGACCGGTCCCGGAGGCGCCCCTGCGGCTGGCGGGAGTCCTCCTGCTCGAGCGCCGCGACGGCGTCGGGACGCCCTTCCTCGAGCACGTCGACCCGGTCGACGCGATCGAGGACCTGGTGCCGCAGACCTCCTACCTCTCGGCCCGCCCGCGGCCGATCGCCGATCTCGTCCGCACCCTCTCGGCGCTGGGCGGCGTCCGGCGACTGGTCTACTCCGAGGCCGCGAGCGTGGTGCACCTGGTCGAGGAGGTCTTCGCGTCCCTCGGCGCCGAGGCCCCGTCCGCCTGGTCCGAGGTGGTCTCCGTGCAGCTCGACCCTGTGGGCGAGGCCCTGCCCGGCACCGTCCTGCGCACCCCTGCGGACGACGCTGTGGAGCTCGCCGACGGCCAGCTGCTCGTGTTCTGCGGCGGCACCCTCGTGCGCCTGTCCGGCATCGGCCCGACGATCTGGCGCCAAGCCGGCCGGGGCTCCGATCTGCCCGGTCTCGTCGCCGCGGTGCTCGAGGAGGCGGGCCCGCCGCCCGCCGGCGTCGATGCGGAGGCGGTCGTCGAGTCGGCGGTCGTCGAGCTCGAGGGCCTCGGAGTGATCACGAGAGGGACTCCGCCGGAGCCCACCCCCGACGGGTGGCACGGTTGACGCGCCTGGCGCCGAGGGCGCGGAAGCGCTGTGTCAGAATTCGGAAGAACCCGTCTCCGGCGCCCGCCGCGTGATCCGTACCAGCGAAGGAAATCTGACTCTGTGGAACTTCGAGACGTCCTCCGGCTCCTGCGCGACCACTGGATCCCGATCGTCGCGGCGATCCTCCTCGGCACTCTCGTCGCCTTCGGCTGGTCGCTGACGCAGAAGCCGCGGTACGTCGCCGACTCGCAGGGCCTCGTCTCCGTCGCCACCACCGGTGCCGACGACAGCCAGGCGATCTACACGCAGCAGATCGCGCAGTCCGTCGCCAAGTCGAGCCTCGCCACGTACGTCCCGATCGCCACCTCGCGCGACGTGGCGCAGATCGCGATCGACAGCCTCGGCCTCGACGTCTCGCCCGCCACGCTGATCTCGGCGATCGCGGTGCAGGCCGACACGGTCGCCCCAGTGATGAAGGTCAGCGCCACCGCCTCCACCCCCGAGGGCGCGCAGAAGCTCGCCGATGCCTGGGTCGCGGCCATCGCCACCAAGGTGCAGCAGGTCAACCAGGAGACGGGCGTCGGCGACACGGTCTCCCTCACCGTCCTGCAGACCGCGGCGCTCCCGTCCTCGCCGGCGTTCCCGAACCTGCGCCTCGTCCTCGCGGTCGGCGCGCTCGCGGGCCTCGTCCTCGGTCTCGTCTACGCGTTCGTCCGCAACACTCTGGACCGGCGCATCCGCACCGCCGAGATGGTCGAGCGCCTGTTCGACCTCCCCGTGGTCGGCACCCTCCCCGTCGACAAGCGCCTCAGCGAGACCAACCGCATCGTCCCCGAGGCCGACACGACCGACTACATCAAGGCCGACGGCAAGCACGCACTCGCCGAGGCGCTGCGCGAGCTCCGCACGAACCTGCAGTTCATGAACATCGACAGCCCGCCGCGCATCATCGTCGTGACGAGCCCGCTGCCCTCGGACGGCAAGTCGACGGTGACCGCGAACCTCGCGGTGACGCTCGCCGCCTCCGGCCAGCGCACCGTCGTCGTCGACGGCGACCTCCGCAAGCCGACGGTCGCCAAGTCGTTCGGCCTCGTGCCCGGCGTCGGCCTGACCGACCTGCTGATCGGCAAGGCGGAGCTGCAGGACGTCCTGCAGCCGTGGGGCCCGTCCGGCAACCTCTGGGTGCTCGGAGCCGGGTCGATCCCGCCGAACCCGTCCGAGCTGCTCGGCTCCAACGGCATGGACATCCTCCTGCACGAGATCGCCCGCGAGGCCATCGTGATCGTCGATGCGCCGCCGCTCCTGCCCGTCACGGACGGCGCCATCCTCACCGCCCGCACCGACGGCGCGCTCGTGGTCATCTCCGCGGGCAGGACGACGACCGACGAGCTGGGCAAGGCGATCCAGAACCTCGAGCGGGTCAGCGGCCACACCCTCGGCGTGATCCTCAACCGCGTGCCCGCGCGCGGCCAGGTCGGCCGGGGCTACGGCTACTACTACACGAGCTACTACGGCTCCGAGCGATCGGGTGCCCGCCCGGACACGGCCGTCGAGCCCGAGCCCGCGTCGACCTCGGCCTGAGCGCCCCGCGATGATCTTCCCGGGAGACGACTCCGCCCGCCCCCCCCGCCGGAGCTGGCGACCGGACGAACCGGTCGCCGCCTCCGCCGCCCCCGTCTTCACCGTGCTCTCGGTCTGCACCGGCAACATCTGCCGGTCGCCGATGGCGGAGCAGCTGCTGCGCGCCGCACTCGCCGACGCGACATCACCCGCGGGAGGTCCGCTCTTCGCGTTCACGAGCGCCGGAGTGAGGACGCGCGACGGACTGCCGATGGACCCGGTCTCGGCCCGCTTCTCGGCTCAGCACGGGGGAGACCCGGCCGCGCACACGAGCGCGGTGCTCGGCGACGCGATCGTCGGCGACGCCGACCTCCTGCTCACGATGACGCGCGACCACCTGGTCGACGCCTCCCGGCGCTTTCCGTCGCTCCTCCTCCGCGGCTTCACGCTGCTCGAGTTCGCCCGCGTGCTGCCGTTCGTGCTGCGGGAGGTGCCGCTGCCGACGGTCGAGGACCCCGCCGCGCGGCTCCGCGCCGTCGTGCGGCTCGCCGCCGCCCACCGCGGGCGCGCCCCGCGGGGCGAGGGCGGCGACGACATCGAGGACCCGATCGGCCGCAGCGAGGCCGTGCACGAGCGCGTGGCGGCGCAGATCGCGGCGGCTGTCGCCGACGTCTCCCGTGATCTGAGAGCATTGGCGCGGCGGTAGTCGCGCGTCCGCGGGCGCGCTGACGCGTCGCCGCATCGCATCGCTCCTCCTCACCGTCGCGACCGCGACACGAACCCGCCACGATTCGGAGAACCCCTGTGAAGCTTTCTGTCATCGGCTGCGGCTACCTCGGTGCCGTCCACGCTGCCGCCATGGCCGAGCTCGGCCACGACGTCATCGGCATCGACGTCGACCAGAAGAAGATCGACGCCCTGGCCGCCGGCACCGCGCCGTTCTTCGAGCCCGGCCTCCCGGAGCTGCTGTCCTCCGGCGTCGCCTCCGGGCGCCTGCGCTTCTCGACCGACATGGCCGACGCCGCCGGTGCGGCCGTGCACTTCGTCGCCGTCGGCACCCCGCAGAAGCCGGGCGAGAACGCCGCGGACATGACCTACGTCGACTCGGCGATCGACGGTCTCCTGCCCTACCTCGAGGCGGACTCCCTCGTCGTCGGCAAGTCGACCGTCCCCGTCGGCACCGCTGCCCGCCTGGCCGACCGCATCGCCTCCTCCGGTGCGACCCTCGCCTGGAACCCCGAGTTCCTCCGCGAGGGCTTCGCCGTGAAGGACACGATCAGCCCCGACCGCCTCGTCTACGGCGTGCCCGCAGGCGAGGCCGGAGCAGCGGCGAAGGCGACCCTCGACGAGGTCTACGCGACGGCGCTCGCGGCCGAGACCCCGCTCGTGGTCACCGACTACGCCACCGCCGAGCTGGTGAAGGTCTCGGCCAACGCCTTCCTCGCGACCAAGATCTCGTTCATCAACGCGATCGCCGAGATCGCGGAGGTCACCGGCGCGGACGTCACGCAGCTCGCCGACGCGATCGGCTACGACGTGCGGATCGGCCGCCGCTTCCTGAACGCGGGCATCGGCTTCGGAGGCGGCTGCCTCCCGAAGGACATCCGCGCCTTCTCGGCCCGCGCCGACGAGCTCGGCGTCGGCGAGTCCGTCGCCTTCCTCAAAGAGGTCGACGCGATCAACCTGCGTCGCCGTCAGCGCGTCGTCGACCTCGTCACCGAGGGCCTGGGCGGCTCCGTCGAGGGCCGCCGCATCGCGGTGCTCGGTCTGGCGTTCAAGCCGGAGTCGGACGACATCCGCGACTCGCCGTCGCTCGACGTCGCCGCTCGCCTGCACGACCTCGGTGCGACCGTGGTCGCGACCGACCCCGAGGCGATCGAGAACTCGCGCCGCCGCTACCCCGAGATCACCTACACGACCGACGTCGACGAGGCGCTGGCCGGTGCCGACGCCGTGGTCGTCGTGACGGAGTGGAAGCAGTTCCGCGCCCTCGACCCCGCGGCCACGGCGGCGAAGGTGGCCAACACCTTCCTCGTCGACGGTCGCAACTGCCTCGACCCCGCCGCCTGGCGTGCGGCCGGCTGGGAGTACCGCGGCCTCGGCCGCTGACGCGGCGGAGCCGTCGTCTCAGCGGACGCGGCTCGGCTGATCCGCCACGACGCCGGAGGTGCCGCGGAGGGGGATGTGCGCGAAGGCGTCGTCCCACTCCGCCGCCCTCCGGCGTCGTCGTGCGCGGACGACCATCCGGAGCAGTACGCCGGCGACAGCGCCGAGGAGGGCGCCGGAGGTGTTCATCACGACGTCGTCGACGGTGGCGAAGCGCGCCGAGAGGAAGAGCAGCTGGCCCGCCTCGATGAGCGAGCTCACGACGGCGCCGACGGCGACGGCGACCCACGCCCTCCGGAGCCGCAGGTTGAGGGCCAGGAGCAGCCCCAGGGGCACGAACAGGGCGATGTTGGCGATCGACTCGATGAACGCGTAGTCGACCATCGGGAGGCCGTGCCGGGCGAACCAGGAGGTCACTCGGCCGAGATCCCCCCGCACTCCCGCATCGACGGGCGTCGGCCAGAAGGCGATCGCTGCGAGCGCGACCACGTAGGGCACGCTGATGGCGAGGGTGAGGCGGGTGAGCGACCGGGTCACGGTGCTCCTCTCGTCGGTCGTCGGGCGGGGGCGGCGACGACGGCGGAAGAACAGTCTCGCTCCCGGCTGCTGGGATCGGGCCGGGAGGCGCGGGGGAGTGGGCTGGAGGCACGCCCGTGCGCAGGACGCTCGGGACGCCGACAGGGGTGCTCGAGCCGGAGAGCGCGGGGCGGTGATCGCGCCGGCTCCGTCGTCGACCAGGCTCCGGCCCGGGCGAGCATCCGCCTGCGGGCGAGCCCCGCCACAGCAGAATTCCGAGAACGCCCCGGGAACGACGAAGCCCGGCCGGATCATCGATCCTGGCCGGGCTTCTCACCGGTCGGGGTAGCGGGATTCGAACCCACGACCTCCTCGTCCCGAACGAGGCGCGCTACCAAGCTGCGCCACACCCCGGTGTGCTCATCACGGAGAACCGCTCACGAGCCTCGACAATAGTAGCCGATTTCCGGACCGCCGTCGGACACCCCTCGTCAGGCCGCCGGAGTGAGCGTGACGAGGGTCACCTCGGGCCGGCAGGCGAAGCGCACCGGTGCGTAGATCGAGGTGCCGACTCCGGCGGACACGTTGAGGTACGAGCTGCGCAGTCCGTTGTCCCACGTCGTCGAGCCGGCGACCTTGTCGCGCGGGATGTCGCAGTTGGTGACGAGGGCGCCGAAGCCCGGGACGCAGACCTGCCCGCCGTGCGTGTGCCCGGCGAGGATCACCTCGGCGCCGCGGGCGACGAAGTCGTCGAGGATGCGCTGGTAGGGCGCGTGCGCCACGCCGATGCTGACCCCGGCCGGTCCGTCCTCCGCGCCGCGCAGCTCGTCCACGGCTCCGGCGACGAGGTCGATGCGGTCGAGGCCGATGTGCGGGTCGTCGACGCCGAAGAACTCGATGCGCGTCCCCTTCACCGTGATGCTCTCGGCGCGGTTGTTGAGGTCCACCCAGCCGAGCCCGTCCGAGAAGAAGCCGGTCAGCCCGTCGGTGTCGAGATCGGCCTCGTGCTGCTTGGGGTTCTTGGAGGGGCCGACGAAGTAGCGGAGCGGGTTCTTGATCCGAGGGCCGAAGTAGTCGTTGGATCCGTTGACGAAAGCGCCGGGGATCCCGGCGAAGGGCTCCAGAGCCCGGCGGATGCCGAGCACGCCGTCGCGGTGGCCGAGGTTGTCGCCGGTGTCGACCACGACGTCGGGCGCCAGGGCGAGGAGCGAGCGGATCCACTCCTGCTTCTTGCTCTGCCACGGGGCCATGTGCAGGTCCGACACGTGCAGGACGCGGATCGGCTCGGAACCGGCGGGCAGCACCGGGAACGACGTGCGCCGGACGGTGAACAGCGTCCGCTCGACGCCGATGCCCCAGGCCGCGGCGACGGCTCCGGCCGCGGCGACGGTCGCGAGGGCGGTGGTGAGGGGGCGACGGGTGCGTCCGGTCATGGGTCCTTCTCTCGCACGTCGGCCGCGAGCGCGGCCGCGTTCATTCTGCCGGACGCTCCCTCGGGAGCAGCCGGGGGTGCGGGGGCTCAGCCCGCGCGGGGCGGGGCGCCCGGTCCGGCGCTGATCTGCAGGGTGATCTCCGCGCCCCGGGAGACGCGCGACCCGGCGGGCGGGTTCGTCTGCGCGACCGTCCCTGCCGGGCGGTCGGAGGGGACCGGAGAAGTGTCGACGCGGACCGTGAAGCCGACGGAGCGCAGGCGTGCGGCCGCCGCAGAGGGGCTCTGGCCGGTGACCTGGGGCACGGCCTCCTGCGGAGCGTCGACGAGCGAGCGGACCGGAGCCGGGAACGCCGTCCCGCCGTACTTCGCGTCGGCGACGCGCATGATGCGCGGCCAGATCTGGTGGCGCACCTGACCGGCGTTCACCCGGTTGAGACTGAATCCGCGCATGGAGGTGAAGCCGGTCACGTTGCCGACCCAGGTGGCGGTGGCGACCTCGGTGCTCGCGCCGACCATCCACGTGTGCAGCGCGTCGTCCGTGGTGCCGGTCTTGCCGATGTGCGGCACCCCGGTGCGGGGGTTGGAGGGGGCGCCGGTGCCGCCCGTCACCACTTGCTGCAGGGCGTAGCCGGCGGTCGCGGCAACCTCCTCGGACATCCCCTGGCTGCACTCGGAGGCGGGCGGCGCGACGTCCGCGCCCGTGCGGTCGACGATCCGGTCGATCGCGATGGGCGTGCAGACGGTGCCCTTGTTCGCGAAGCCGGCGAAGGCCGTGGCCATCGTGAGCGGAGCGATCTCGTTGGTGCCGAGGATGGTCGGCGCGAGCTTCTGCAGCTCGGTCCCGTCGGCACGGTGCACGCCCATCGCCAGCGCCGTGTTGCGGATGCCGCAGAGGTCCAGCTGCTGGGCCATGGCGGCGAACGAGGTGTTGATCGAGCCGGTCGTGGCCTGCAGGGCCGTGGTCACTCCTCCGTTGCCGCCCTCGTCGTTCCCGGGGTTCCAGGACTCGCCGTAGTAGACGCCGTCGGGCTCGCAGCTGTCACGGAAGGTCGTGTAGGCGCGGCGGGTGCCGTCGACGCTCTCGCCGAGCGAGTGCCCCTCCTGCAGCCACTCCGCGAGGGTGAACACCTTGTAGGTCGAGCCGACCTGGAATCCCGAGGAGCCGCCGTACCCGAAGTCGGTGTTGTAGTTGACGCTCGTGTAGTTGGGGCCCGTCAGGTCCGGATCGTTGGAGTAGTCCTTGTTCTGGGTCATCGCGAGGATGCGGCCGGTGCCGACCTCGACCGAGACGCTCGCGCTGCCGATGTTCACGTTCGCCATCGACTTGGGCACCCAGTCGTCGGTGGCCGAGACGGCGGCCTGCTGCAGGTCGGAGTCGAGGGTCGTGTAGATCCGGTAGCCGCCGCGCTTGAAGGTGGCGTCGCGCTCGTCCTGGCTCGCACCGAACGCGTCGTCGTTCTTGATGACCCAGGTGACGTAGTCGCAGAAGAAGGCCGCGACTCCGGCCGTCTGGCAGCCGGTGCTCGGCTCGGTGATGTTCGGCGTCACGGGCTCGGCGACGGCCGCCTGCGCCTGCTCGGACGTCACCTTCGACTCGAGGTCCATGCGGGTGACGATGTAGTCGCGCCGGTCCCGGGTCTGCGGGTAGCCCTCCGCGGCGGGGTTCGCCGGGTCGCCGGGCCGGTCGAAGCGGAACTTCTCGGGGTTGTTCACGATCGCGACGAGCGCGGCGGACTGCGCGAGCGAGAGGTCCTTCGCGCTCACTCCGAAGTAGTAGCGGGCGGCCGCCTCGACGCCGTAGACGGTGCCGCCGAACAGGGCGATGTTGAGGTAGCCCAGCAGGATGTCGTTCTTCGGATACTCCTTCTCGAGCCCGATGGCGAGCCGCATCTCGGCGACCTTGCGCTCCGGAGTGGTCTCCGTGGCCTCGCGGTAGGCCGCGTCGCGCTCGATCGGATCGCTGAGCGCCTCCGCCTTCTGCACGAGCACGTTCTTGACGTACTGCTGCGTGATGGAGGAGCCGCCCTGGACGTCCCCGCCCATGGCCGTCGTCGCGGCCGCGCGGACGGTGCCGAGCAGATCGATGCCGCCGTGCTCGTAGAAGCGGGGGTCCTCGGAGGCGACCACGGCGTCCTTCACGAACGGCGAGATCTCGTCCCAGCCCACCTCGACGCGGTTCTGGGCGTAGAAGGAGGCGAGCAGCACGTCGCCGCCGGAGGAGTCCTTCGCGTACACGTCGCTCTTCTCGGCGAGCGTGCCGATCTCGAGGTACTCGGGGAGGTTGTCGAACATCTCCACCGTGTTGCCGGCGGCCATGCCGCTCAGCGCAATCGCCGGCGTCACCGAGGCGGCCACCAGGACTCCCGCGACGACGCTCATGGCGACGATGCCGATCAGACCGCCGACGGCGCCCCCGATAGTCTTCACGACTCTGGTCCCGCCCTGCCCCGACATAGAATCAGCGTAGTCGCCGCGCTCGGACGAGCCGCGGCGCTCATCCCGCCGACGCGCGGCGCTCAGCAGTCGTCCCGCACCGGCCGCACCCGAGGAGAGCCATGTCCGTCCCGCGCTGGGAGTACATCACCACCCCGCTGATGATCCACAACACCACGGCGATCCTGAACACCTGGGGATCCGAGGGCTGGGAGCTGGTCCAGATCGTGACCGGTCCCGAGGGCGGCCTCGTCGCGTACCTCAAGCGCCCCGTCGCCGAGGCCGGCGCGTGATCGCCGAGCGCCTCGCGGAGCTCGGCGTGGAGCTGCCCGCGGTCGCGGTCCCCGCCGGCGCCTACGTCCCCGCCGTCGTGCACGGCGGCCTCGTCTACACGGCGGGGCAGATCCCCTTCGTCGACGGCGCTCTGCCGCTGGTCGGCAAGGTCGGCGACGAGGTGTCGCCCGAGCAGGCGAAGGAGCTGGCCCGCACCTGCGCCCTCAACGCGCTCGCGGCCGTCGCCGACGCGATCGGATCGCTCGACCGGGTGACGCGGATCGTGAAGCTCACCGGCTTCGTCGCGTCCGCCTCCGGCTTCACCGGGCAGCCCGGCGTGATCAACGGCGCCTCGGAGCTGCTCGGCGACGTGTTCGGCGAGCCCGGCCGTCACGCGCGCTCGGCCGTCGGGGTGGCGGAGCTGCCCCTCGGCGCTCCCGTCGAGGTCGAGCTGATCGTCGCCTTCGACTGACGCACCGCCCCCTCCGGCCCACACGGCGGGAGGGGGCGGCGCCCGGTCAGTCCGCGGCGATCGCGGAGGAGATCACCGCCATCACCTGCGTGTCCGCGAGCGTCGTCGTGTCGCCCACGGCACGTCCCTCCGCCACGTCGCGCAGCAGCCGGCGCATGATCTTCCCCGAGCGGGTCTTGGGCAGCTCCTGCACCACGAAGATCCGCTTCGGGCGGGCGATCGCGCCGATGTGCTCGGCGACGTGCGCCTTCAGGGTGGCCTCGAGCTCGTCGTGTCCGTGGGCCAGCGCCTCGGCCTGGCTCGCCTTCGCGATCACGAACGCGACCACGGCCTGGCCGGTGGTCTCGTCCGCGGCTCCCACGACGGCCGCCTCGGCGACGACCGGGTGCGAGACGAGGGCCGACTCGATCTCGGCCGTCGAGAGGCGGTGGCCGGAGACGTTCATCACGTCGTCCACGCGCCCCAGGAGCCAGAGGTCGCCGTCCTGATCACGACGCGCCCCGTCGCCCGCGAAGTAGCGGTCGCCGAACTTCGACCAGTAGGTCTCGACGTAGCGCTCCGGGTCGCCCCAGATGCCGCGCAGCATCGCCGGCCAGGGCTCGGTGATCACGAGCAGTCCGCCCTCGTCGGCGCCGACCGGCGTCCCGGAGTCGTCGACCACGTCGATCGAGATCCCCGGCAGAGCTACCTGCGCGGACCCGGGCTTGAGAGTCGTCACCCCGGGCAGGGGGGACACCATCATCGCGCCGGTCTCGGTCTGCCACCACGTGTCGACGATGGGGGTGCGGCCGCCGCCGATGACGTCGCGGTACCAGACCCACGCCTCCGGGTTGATCGGCTCGCCGACCGATCCGAGCAGGCGCAGGCTCGAGAGGTCGAAGCGCTGCGGGATCTGCCGGCCGAGCTTCATGAAGGAGCGGATCGCCGTGGGCGCCGCGTAGAGGATCGTCACGCCGTGCTTCTCGACGATCTCCCACCAGCGGCCGGGATGCGGGCTGTCCGGAGTGCCCTCGTACATCACCTGGGTGGCGCCGTTGGCGAGCGGGCCGTAGACGACGTAGCTGTGCCCGGTGATCCAGCCCACGTCCGCGGTCGACCAGTAGACGTCCGACTCGGGGTGCAGGTCGAAGACCGCGCGGTGCGTGAAGGCGACCTGGGTGAGGTACCCGCCGCTGGTGTGCAGGATGCCCTTGGGCTTCCCGGTCGTGCCGCTGGTGTAGAGGATGAAGAGGGGCTGCTCGGCGGGGAACGGCTTGGCGACGTGGTCGGCGTCGACCGCCACGATCTCCTCGTGCCACCAGAGGTCGCGCCCCTCGTGCCAGGCGACCTCGTTGCCTCCGCGGCGCACGACCAGGACGTGCTGGACGCTGGACTCGCCGCCGAGGGCGAGCGCGGCGTCGACCGCCGGCTTCAGGGGCGAGACGGCGCCCTTGCGCCAGCCGCCGTCGGCGGTGATGACGAGTGTCGCCTCCGCGTCGTCGATGCGCGCGCGCAGGCTCTCGGCGCTGAAGCCGCCGAAGACGACGGAGTGGACCGCCCCCAGCCGGGCGACGGCCAGCATCGCGATGACCGCCTCCGGGATCATGGGCAGGTAGATCGCGACGCGGTCGCCGGCGCGGACGCCGAGGCTCGTGAGCAGGTTCGCGGCGCGCTTCACCTCGGCGGTGAGCTCGGCGTAGGTGATCGAGCGGGAGTCGCCGGGCTCGCCCTCCCAGTGCAGGGCGACGCGGTCGCCGTGGCCGGCCAGGACGTGGCGGTCGAGGCAGTTGTAGGCCACGTTCAGCTCGCCGTCGTCGAACCACTTCGCGAACGGGGGCTCGCTCCAGTCGAGGGTGCGCGTGAACGGTCGGTGCCAGTGCAGGAGCTCGCGGCTCCGGTCGGCCCAGAAGGCGAGGCGGTCGGCCGCGGCCTCGTCGTAGAGCGCGGCGGTCGCGACCGCTCCGGCGGCGAGATCGGCCGGCGGCGGGAACCGGCGGGTCTCGTGGAGGAGGTTGTCGATGGCGTTCCGGTCGGCGGCCGGGGCGTCGGGGGGAGTGGACATCTGCGATTCGCTCCTTCGCGAGTGAGACGTTCGCCGGCCCGCGCGGTCGGCGTCGCACCACCGTAGCGCCCGCCTCCAGCGGGGATCGCCGAGCGCCGCAAGCTGAGTGCGGGGCGGGTGTCGGATAAGAGTCCGCAGAGAACAGGATCCGGGCTTGGCGAATCGCGATCCGTCCCCTACAGTTGCATACGGCCGAATGAACTTCGGCCCAGCGGCGCAAGTGATTCCCCCCAATCCAGCGCCGCCGAGGCGGCACCTGTTCCCCCCAATGGGTGCCGCCCCCTTCTTCCCGCCTGATCCGGCGGACGGACGCCCCCGCTCGAGCCCTGCTCGCGGGGGCGTTTCCGCGTCGCCGGGACGTCTCCTCGTCGACTGGGCTTCTCTGCGCCGTGGGGCCCCTCCTCGGAGCGGCTCCCTGCCGAGAGCCCCGGGCCGCCCCTGCGCTCGCGTCCGGCCCGGGTCGTTCCTCCACAGGCGCCGACGCGGGCGTCTCTCCTCCGATCGGGCAGGGAGCGCCCCGGCGCGCGGAACGGGCTCCTAGCGTGCCGGGATGACCCGCGACTTCGTCCCCCTCGTCCCCGCCGAGCACCGCCGCGACCCGCTGCCGGTGCGGCCCGCCGCCGCCGGTCTCGGGCTGCTCGCGCCGCACGCCGCGGATCCCGCGGTGACCGACCTCTTCGTGAACGGCGGCGCGGGCCTCTGGATCGACCGGGGCGGTGGTGCGGAGCGGGTTCCGGAGTGGACGCTCGACGCTGCCGGAGCACGGCGGCTGGCCGTCGCGCTGGTCGCGGCCGGTGGACGGCACGTCGACGAGGCGAGCCCGTGCGTGGACGTCAGGCTCCGCCACGGGGTCCGCGTGCACGTCGTGCTGCCGCCGGTGGCGACCGGGGGAGCGCTCGTGTCGGTGCGGGTGCCGCGGTCGGACTCCTGGACGCTCGGGGAGCTGCAGGCGGCCGGGATGCTGGACGACGACGGAGTGCGGCTTCTGCGCCGGGCGGTCCGCGAGCGGTGGAACCTGCTGATCACGGGAGCCGGTGGATCAGGCAAGACCACCCTGCTCGGTGCCCTGCTCGGGTGCGCGGCGCCGACCGAGCGGATCGTCGCCATCGAGGACGTCGGCGAGCTCCGGCCGGCGCACCCGCACGTCGTCTCGCTCGAGGCTCGGCAGCCCAACCTCGAGGGCGCCGGTGCCGTGGGCCTGGACCGGCTCGTGCGGGAGGCGCTGCGGATGCGTCCGGACCGCCTGGTCCTCGGCGAGTGCCGCGGCGTCGAGCTGCGCGAGCTGCTGTCCGCGCTGAACACCGGGCACGACGGCGGTGCGGGGACCCTCCACGCGAACTCCCTCGAGGACGTGCCCGCGCGTCTCGAGGCGCTCGGGGTCCTCGCGGGACTCGGGCCCGAGGCGATCGCCCGCCAGACGGTCAGCGCGATCGACCTGGTGCTCCACCTCGAGCGCCGCGACGGGCGGCGGCGGCTGGCGGCATCCGGGACGTTCGCGCTCGACGCGGCCGGCCGCCTGAGGGTCGAGGACGGGTCGCTCCCGAGCGCCTCGAGGTCGAGCGCGTGACGGGCCGCGACGGGCTGGACGAGGTCGCGGCCGTCGTGCACCGACTGGCCGTCCTCCTCGCGGCGGGAGTGGCTCCCGCGTCGGCCCTCGGGCATCTCGCGGGGGCGGAAGGGGCGGACAGCGGGGACGCGCGGCGGCGGCGACTGCTCCGGGCGGTGTCGGAGGAGGCCGGCCGCGGGGGCGACGTGACGGAGGCGCTGCTGCGCGGGACGCCGGTTTCGCGGCGGAGCGGCTCGGAGCGGAAGCGGCCGCGACGGCGAGCGCCGGACACCGGTGAGGCGACCGCGTGGGCGGCGCTGGCCGCCGCGTGGCGGGTGGCCGCCGACTCCGGCGCGCCGGTCGCCGCCGCTCTCGGCGAGCTGGCGGAGTCCCTGCGCGAGCTGGCGCGCGCCCGCCGGGACATCGAGGTGGCTCTGGCCGGTCCCTCCGCCACCGGGAGGGTCGTGAGCGCGCTGCCGCTGGCGGCGCTGGGTCTGGGGGCACTGCTGGGCTTCGACGTGGTCGGCGTGCTCCTCGGGACGGTGCCCGGTGCGGTCTGCCTGGTCGGGGGAGCCGGGTTGATGGCGGCCGCGCACGCGTGGACGCGGCGCCTCGTCCGAAGCGCGGCCCCGGCCGATCCGGCGCCCGGGCTCGCGCTCGACCTCCTCTCGGTGGCGCTGGCCGGTGGCGGCTCGATCGAGTCGTCGCGCGCCCGGGTCGTGGCGGCGCTCGCCGAGTGCGGGCTCGACTCGGGCGAGCGCGTGTTCTCCGACGCGGACCCGGTGCTCGCCCTCTCCGCGGCGGCGGGCGTGCCGGCCGGACGCCTGCTCCGGAGCGAGGCGGCTCTGGTCCGGGCACGGGCGTCCTCCGGGGCGCGGGAGCGAGCCGCTCGGCTCGGCGTGACCCTGATGCTGCCGCTCGGGATCTGCGTGCTGCCGGCGTTCCTGCTGCTCGGAGTGGCTCCGATGGTCGTCTCGGTGCTGCTCTCGACGTTCTCGGTGGCGGCGTGACGCGGTCGACCGCTCCTCCACAGGGGCGGGACCGGGAGGCGTCTCCACGGATCGGCCGGAGGGTCGATCGGTGGGATCGGGAGTCCGCGATCCTCGGAGGAGGGGCGCGGAGCGGGGCGGAACGGAGCAGGACGGATGAGAAGTGACACGGCGATCAGCGGCGGGGGAGTCTCCCGGAGTCGAGGACTCGGTAGGAGCAGGGATGCGGGAAGTGGTGTGCCCGGAACGAGCCGGGGCTCGAGGAGCGGCGGAGGTGCGGCGTCCGGCGGAGGAACGGGCATCGACGTCTCCGCGGGGCGCGTCGAGTGGCGCCGACCCGGGTGGGGAGGTCTCGGCGCTCTGGGCGACGAGGAGGGGTCGGCGACGGCGGAGTACGCGATCGCGACGATGGCCGCGGTCGGTTTCGCCGGGCTGCTGGTGGTCATCCTCAAGGGCGACGAGGTGCGGAGCATCCTGACCGACCTGGTGACCCGCGCGCTCACCGCGGCGGGATGAGAGGCCTTCCGCTGCTGCGCGGGCGGCTCGTCCAGGAGGAGGGCTCGGCCACTGCCGAGCTCGCGCTCGTGCTCCCGGCGGTGGTCGCGGTACTGGCGCTGTGCCTGGGGTCGGTGGCGGCCTCGGCGCAGTACGTCCGGCTCGTCGACGCGGCCGCCGACGCGGCCCGGTCCGCGGCCCGGGGCGACGACCCCCGCACGCCGCTCGCCCGGGTGGCGGGGGCGTCGCTCACGGCGGGGGAGCAGGACGGACTGGTCTGCGTCGACGTCGCGGCCCGGCTGCGCCCGCTCCCGGCGGTGTCGCTCCCGGTCTCGGTCCGGTCCTGCGCGCTGGGCGGAGGCGGATGATCCGACGGCTCCCCGGGGCTGTCCGCGACCGGGAGGAGGGATCGGCCGCGGTCGTGGCGATCGGAGTCGTCGCGGGCACGATCCTGGTGACGGCCGCCGTGCTCGCCGGCTGCGCAGGAGTCGTCGGGCACCAGCGAGCGGTCGCCGCCGCGGACGCCTCGTCCCTGGCAGCGGCCGACGTCGCCTCCGGCCTGCTGACCGGGGATCCGTGCGGACGTGCCGCCGCCGTGGCCCGCGCGAACGGCGCCGAGCTCGTCCTCTGCGACGTCGACGGGGGCGTCGCGAGAACGGAGGCGGCCGTCGCCGCGGGTCCGCTCTCCCTCACGGCGCGGTCGAGGGCCGGCCCGCCGCCCTGAGGGCGGAGGCAGCAGCGGGCGTCGTCCGGACCGAGGTCCGGACGACGCCGCGGGAGCGCGTCAGTCGGAGGAGAGTCGCTGGTACCGGTACGCGGCGGCGGTCGGCAGGGCGCCCGCGCCCTCGTCGTGCTCGAGGCCGCCGGCGAGGAGGTAGATGTAGCGGGAGCCCGCCCTCGCCCCGGGGATCTCGAGGCGTGCGGCGGGGGCCTGATCGTCGCCGTATCCCCGGCGGAGGGTCTTGCCCTCCAGCGGTCCGTCGAGGAGCTTGGCCGTGTAGGCGGAGGTCGTGGTGGTGTGCGTCGTTGCCATGCCTCATCATGCGCCGATCGGCGCCGCGCGTCACCCCCGTCGTCGGCAGGCCGGGCAGGCGGCTCCGAGGCCGTGTCCAGCGTCCTCCCGAGGTCCCCGTGTCCTCGGGAGGGGGCAGGACGTCCGGGGTCAGTGTGTATGGTGTGCCTGTCGGGCGCCCCCGCCGATGGGGACGCGTCGCCGTTCCCCGCACCACGTCGCCGCGCACCGTCTCCCCGCAGCAAGGGGACGTCGGACCACTGGTCGTCCGACCCGACAGCACCAATCGAGGAGAACTGTGTCCGGCACGAAGAAGCTGGTGATCGTCGAGTCGCCGGCGAAAGCCAAGACCATCGCCCAGTACCTGGGCGACGGCTACGAGGTGCTCGCCTCCGTCGGGCACATCCGCGACCTCATCGAGCCGAAGAACCTCCCCCCGGAGCTGAAGAAGGGCCCGCTGGGCAAGTTCTCCGTCGACGTCGACAACGGCTTCGAGCCCTACTACGTCGTCTCCGACCAGAAGAAGAAGACGGTCGCCGACCTCAAGCGCGCGCTGAAGAACGCCGACGAGCTCTACCTCGCCACTGATGAGGACCGCGAGGGCGAGGCCATCGCGTGGCACCTCCTCGAGGAGCTCAAGCCCAAGGTCCCCGTGCACCGCATGGTCTTCCACGAGATCACGAAGGACGCGATCCAGAAGGCGCGCGACAACACCCGGGACATCGACACCTCCCTGGTCGACGCCCAGGAGACCCGCCGCATCCTCGACCGCCTCTACGGCTACGAGATCTCGCCCGTGCTGTGGCGCAAGGTCGGCCCCGGGCTCTCGGCCGGTCGGGTGCAGTCGGCCGCGACCCGCCTGGTGGTCGACCGCGAGCGGGAGCGCCTGGCGTTCGTGTCGGCGAGCTACTGGGACCTCGCCACCGTGCTCGCACCCGAGTCGGACGCCGCGGCGGGCTTCGACGCCCGCCTGGCGCGGCTCGACGGCAAGCGGATCGGAAGCGGCCGCGACTTCGACGACCGCGGTCAGCTGAAGGGCGACGTCACCGTCCTCGACGAGTCCACCGCCGGTGCCCTCGCCGAGGCGCTGCGCGACCCCGCCACCACGGTCCGGGTCTCGAACCTCGAGTCCAAGCCGTACTCGCGCCGCCCCGCCGCCCCGTTCACCACGTCCACGCTCCAGCAGGAGGCGGCGCGCAAGCTCCGCTTCTCGGCGCGCCAGACGATGAGCGTCGCGCAGTCGCTCTACGAGAACGGCTTCATCACCTACATGAGGACCGACTCGCCCGGGCTCTCGCAGCAGGCGCTGAACGCCGCACGCACTCAGGCCGCGTCCCTCTACGGAGCCGAGACCGTCCCGGACAAGCCCCGCCTGTACTCCGGCAAGAACAAGAACGCGCAGGAGGCGCACGAGGCCATCCGGCCCGCGGGCGAGACCTTCCGCACCCCGGACCAGCTCTCGGGCACCCTCCGCGGCAACGACCTCCGCCTCTACGAGCTCATCTGGAAGCGCACCGTCGCCTCGCAGATGGCCGACGCCAAGGGCTCGACCGCCACCGTGACGCTGCTCGCCGAGCCGGCCGGCGACGTCGCGAAGACCGCCGAGTTCACCGCCTCCGGAACCGTCATCACCTTCCGCGGATTCCTGCTCGCCTACGAGGAGGGGCGCGACGAGGAGCGTCACGGCGCCCGCGACGAGAAGGACGCCAAGCTGCCGGTGCTCGAGGTCGGCCAGAGCCTGGTCGTCGCCGAGGTCGAGGCCAAGGGCCACGAGACCTCGCCGCCCCCGCGCTACACGGAGGCGAGCCTGGTCAAGGCGCTCGAGGAGCTCGGCATCGGCCGGCCCTCGACCTACGCGTCGATCATCTCCACCATCGTCGACCGCGGCTACGTCACTCCGCGCGGGACCGCCCTCGTGCCCAACTGGATCGCCTTCTCGGTGGTCCGGCTGCTCGAGGACTTCTTCTCCGACCTGGTGGAGTACGACTTCACCGCCGAGATGGAGGGCGACCTCGACCGCATCGCCGGCGGCGAGGAGGACCGCGTCGCCTGGCTCAACCGCTTCTACTTCGGCGGAGGCACGCACCCCGGGCTCCGACACGTCGTGGACAACCTCGGCGAGATCGATGCGAAGAGCATCAACTCCGTCCGGATCACGGACGACATCACCCTGCGCATCGGCAAGTACGGCCCCTACCTCGAGGTGGCCCAGGAGGAGGGGCAGGAGACGCCGCGTCGCGTCAACCTGCCGCTCGAGCTGGCTCCCGACGAGCTCACGCCCGCCAAGGCGCAGGAGCTCGTCGACGCCCCGGTGCAGACCGACCGCGTGCTGGGAAGCAACCCCGACTCGGGCAAGA
Source organism: Rathayibacter sp. AY1C7 (assembly GCF_002931865.1). Taxonomy (NCBI): domain Bacteria; kingdom Bacillati; phylum Actinomycetota; class Actinomycetes; order Micrococcales; family Microbacteriaceae; genus Rathayibacter; species Rathayibacter sp. AY1C7. The sequence continues at coordinate 27,391 of NZ_PSWB01000010.1, forward strand.
CCGTCGTCGTCAAGGACGGGCGCTTCGGCCCCTACGTGACCGAGGTCGATCCGGAGCCGGAGACCGCGGCGGATCCCGCCACCGGGGAAGTCGTCGAGCCCGCGCCCGCGAAGCGCGGCGCGAAGAAGCCCGCTGTCGTGAAGCCGCGCACCTCCTCCCTCTTCAAGTCCATGGACGTCGCGTCGATCGACCTGGCGACGGCGCTGCGCCTGCTCGACCTGCCGCGCACGGTCGGCGACGACCCCGAGAGCGGCGAGCCGATCACGGCTCAGAACGGCCGGTACGGCCCGTACATCAAGAAGGGCACCGACAGCCGGTCGCTCACCAGCGAGGACCAGATCTTCGAGGTCGACCTGCCGACGGCGCTCGAGATCTTCGCCCAGCCGAAGTACGGGGCGCGACGCGCGTCGAGCGCGCTGAAGGAGTTCGAGGCGGACCCCGTCAGCGGCAAGCCGATCCGGATCCGCGACGGACGCTTCGGCGCCTACGTGACCGACGGCGAGACCAACGTCACGATCTCCAAGGGCCTCACGATCGAGGAGATCGACTTCGAGCAGGCGGTCCAGATGCTCGCCGACAAGCGCGCGAAGGGCCCGGCCAAGAAGGCTCCGGCCAAGCGCGCGCCGGCCAAGAAGCCCGCGGCGAAGACCACGGCGGCCAAGACGACAGCGGCCAAGACGACGGCGGCTAAGACGACGGCGGCCAAGACGACCGCGGCCAAGACGGCCGCGGCCGCCAAGAAGACGACCGCAGCGAAGAAGCCCGCCGCGCCCCGCGCCACCTCCGCGAGCCGCGCGGCCGCGGCGGCCGCCGCCGAGACGTCGGACGCGACCGAGTCGTGACCGGGCTGTTCGTCACCCTCGAGGGCGGGGACGGCGCGGGCAAGACCACGCAGGCCCGGCTGCTCGAGGAGTGGCTGGGCACGCGGGGCGAGACCGTCGTCCGCACCCGCGAGCCCGGGGGCACCGAGGTGGGCCTGCAGATCCGCGAGATCGTCCTGCACCACCGCGGCGAGATCGATCCGCGGGCCGAGGCCCTGCTCTACGCGGCGGACCGCGCCCAGCACATCGGGACGCTCGTGCGACCGGCGCTCGAGCGGGGCGAGGTCGTCGTGCAGGACCGCTACATCGACTCCTCCGTCGCCTACCAGGGAGCCGGGCGGGTCCTCGACGCCGTCGAGGTCCGGCGGCTCTCGGAGTGGGCCACCCACGACCTGAGGCCAGACCTCACCGTCCTGCTCGACCTCGACCCCGCCGTCGCGCGGGGCCGGCTCGACGCGGCCCGCACCCGCTTCGACCGGCTGGAGGCCGAGAAGGCGGAGTTCCACGGGCGCGTGCGCGAGGCGTTTCTGGCGATCGCCGAGACGGACGCCGAGCGCTTCCTCGTCGTGGACGCCGCTCTCCCCGTCGAGGAGATCGCGGCCGCGGTGCGGGAGCGGGTCGCCGCGCTCCTCGACGGTGCGTCGGCTGTCGGTGCTCGCGGTTAGCCTGGTGGCATGACCGTCTGGAGCCAGCTCGTCGGGCAGGAGCACGCCATCGGCGCCCTGCAGGACGCCTCGACGCCCCGGGACGACCGTGGCCGGGAGTCGTCGTCGATGACGCACTCCTGGCTCATCACCGGCCCTCCCGGGTCCGGCCGCTCGAACCTCGCCTACGCGTTCGCCTCCGCACTGCTCTGCCGCCACGGCGGCTGCGGGGAGTGCCCCGACTGCCGCCAGGTCGCCGCCCGCTCCCATCCCGACCTCGCCGTGCTGACCACCGAGCGCGTGATCATCTCGATCGACGAGGTGCGGCGGCTGGTCAGCAGCTCGCAGTACTCGCCCTCGGTGTCGCGCTACCGCGTCATGGTCATCGAGGACGCCGACCGGATGAGCGAGCGCACGTCCAACGTGCTGCTGAAGGCGCTCGAAGAGCCGCCGGAGCGCACGGTCTGGATCCTGTGCGCCCCGAGCGAGGCCGATCTGCTCCCCACCATCCGCTCCCGCGTCCGCTCCGTGCGGCTCCGCGTGCCGAGCATCGAGGACGTCGCCGGTCTCCTCGAGCGCCGCGACGGGGTCGACCCCGAGACCGCCGAGCGCGCCGCCCGCCAGGCTCAGAGCCACATCGGGATGGCGCACCGCCTGGCGACCGACGCGAACGCGCGCGAGCGCCGCGAGGAGACGCTCCGCATCGCCCTGCGCCTCCGCGGCGTCTCGGACGCGGTGCTCGGCGCTGCGCGGATGATCGAGGTCGCGACCGAGGACGCCAAGGCGATCACCCTCGAGCGCGACGAGGCCGAGCGGCAGCAGGCGCTGCGCTCGCTCGGCGTCGAGCCCGGGGGCACCGTGCCCGCGCAGCTCCGCTCGCAGCTGCGGGCGCTCGAGGAGGATCAGAAGCGACGCGCGACGCGGAGCCTCCGCGACGGCCTCGACCGGATCCTCGTCGACCTGCTCTCCCTCTACCGCGACGTGGTGCGCCTCCAGCTCGGAGCGCCCGGCGGCGTCATCAACGAGGAGGTCCGGACCGAGATGACCGCGCTCGCCGACGCGACTCCGCCCGACCGCACGCTCGCCGTCCTCGACGCGATCGCGACCGCCCGGCAGCGGATCGACGCAAACGTCTCCCCGGTCCTCGCTCTCGAGGCGCTGCTCGTCGTTGCGGCGCGCCGCCCGGTGGCCGCGTGAGGCGGGGGCGCCGGTCGGCCGTCGTCGTCGCGCTCGCCGCGGCCGCGTCCCTCCTGACCGGCTGCTTCGCGCCCGGCCCGAGCGTCGACCGGACCTCCACCCCCTATCCGCAGACCGTCGACGACTCGCTGGAGCGCTACTACTCGCAGGTGCTGGTCTGGGACGACTGCGGCGACGGCGCTCTCTGCACCGACGCGACAGTCCCGCTCGACTGGGACGACCCCTCGGGGGAGACGGCGTCGATCGCCCTGGTGCGCCGACCCGCGACGAAGGGACCGGCGATCGGCTCCCTGCTCGTGAACCCGGGCGGACCGGGAGCGTCGGGCGTCGACTTCATCCGCGACAGCGCCGACTACGCGGTCGACTCCGCGCTCGCCGCCCGGTACGACGTCGTCGGCTTCGATCCGCGCGGAGTGGGCGCCTCCACCGCGGTCTCCTGTCTCGACGCCGCGGGCCTCGACTCCTACCTCTACGACATCACGCCGGGGGAGCGGGGCAGCGACGAGTGGATCCAGGCGCAGCGCACGACCGCTGCCGCGTTCGCCGCCGCCTGCCAGGAGCGCAGCGGGCCACTGCTGCCCGAGGTCGGCACCCCGAGCGCCGCCCGTGACCTCGACGTGCTGCGCGCGGCGCTCGGCGACGAGACGCTGCACTACCTCGGCTACTCCTACGGCACGTTCCTCGGAGCGACCTACGCCGGGCTGTTCCCGGACCGGGTCGGCCGCCTCGTCCTCGACGGCGCTATCGATCCGGCGGCCACCTCGTTCGACGTGGTGCGCGAGCAGGCGAAGGGGTTCGAGAGCGCACTGCGCGCCTACCTCGCCGACTGCCTCCGCTCGGACGACTGCCCGTTCACCGGCACCGTCGACGCGGGGATGGCCCAGCTGAAGCGCATGCTCGAGGACGTGGACGCCTCGCCGATCCGGGCCGCCGACGGCCGGGAGCTCGGCGCGAGCACGCTGTTCACCGCGATCGTCTACCCGCTCTACGACGCCACGGCGTGGGGAGCGCTGAGCGAGATGCTGGCCGGCGTCCGCCGGGGCGACCCCGCGGTCGCGTTCCAGTACGCGGACGCCTACAACGGGCGCGACGCGGACGGCCGGTACGCGGACAACACCACCGAGGCGTTCCTCGCGATCAACTGCGTCGACTACTCCTACGACGCCGACACCGCCTCGATGCGCGCCGACGAGGCCGCTCTCGAGCAGGCCGCGCCGACCATCGGCCGCTACATGGCCTACGGCGACATCCTCTGCAGCGAGTGGCCGGCGGCGTTCGAGGGCTCCCGCGAGCCGATCACCGCGGAGGGCTCGGCGCCCATCCTGGTCGTGGGCACCACGAACGATCCCGCGACGCCCTACGTATGGGCGCAGGCGCTCGCGGGCGAGCTCTCCGCCGGTCACCTGGTCACCTACGACGGCGAGGGCCACACGGCCTACAACAAGTCGACGTCCTGCGTGAACGACGCGGTCGACGCGTACCTGCTCGAGGGGACCGTCCCGGAGGTGGATCCGCAGTGCTGACCGAGCAGGAGCGGTCCCGCGAGCAGCAGCCCGGGCTTCGCGAGCGCAAGCGCCTGGCCACGCGGCGGGCGATCGAGATCGCCGTCCTCCGCCTCGCTAGCGAGCGCGGGCCGGAGCGCGTAACCATCGACGACGTCTCGCGCGCCGCCGACGTCTCCACGCGCACCTTCTTCAACTACTTCGCCTCGAAGGAGGACGCGCTGGTCGGCGGGCTCCCGGTCATCGCCGACGAGACGGCGGCGGCGTTCGTCGCGGGCCGGGGCGCCGTGCTCGAGGACCTGCAGCGGGTCTTCGTCGCCGCGATGGAGGAGCCGCTCGAGGAGGACCGGGAGCTGCACGTCCTCCGCCGCGCGCTCTTCCGCGAGCACCCGCATCTGGTCGGTCTGAAGATCGCGGGCATGCGCGAGTTCGAGCTCGCGGTCGAGGGGCTCGTCGCCGAGCGTCTCGGCCAGGAGGACGACGACGCGGAGCGGGTGCGCAGCCGGGCGCGGATGCTGACGCTCCTCGGGCTCGCCGCCGTCCGCCACGCCTGGGCGGCCTGGGTCGATCACGACGGCCGGGAGGCCCTGCCCGGACGCATCGCCCGCTCCTTCGAGGAGCTCCGCGGCGCGCTCGCCTGAGCCGAGCGCGGCGGTCGCCGCCGCCGTCGCGGAGCCTCTGCTCGACCGCGCCGTCCTGATTCACGCCCGGGGGCGCGAGCAGGCTATGCTGTGTAATCGTGTCCGGGGCTCAGGCCCCGCGTGCACGCCGCCTTAGCTCAGTCGGCAGAGCGTCTCACTCGTAATGAGAAGGTCGTGGGTTCGATTCCCACAGGCGGCTCCCTCTCCCGTCATCCGCGACGTCCCGGCCGGATCCGCGAGTTCCCGGCCTCATCCGCGGCGTCCAGGTCGCGTCGAACTCGCGTCGCTACCCTGTTGCGGATGACCGACACGCCTCCTCCCCGCCGTCGCCGCACTCTCGTGGTCGCCGCGGTGCTCGTGGCCGCCGTGCTCGGTGGCGGCGCCTTCGGCGTGGGGACGGCCCTCGGCAGCGCCGCGGAGCCCGGGGCGCTGCCCGTCGTCTCGACCCCGACCGCCACCGCGACTCCCGCACCGACGCCGACGGCCACGGCGCGGCCCACCGCCGAAGCGGCGGCCGAGGCGCTCCGCACCTGCTCGGTGGCGGGGCTCGCCGCCGACCCGCGCCTGGGCTCGATGCAGGCGCGTGTGGTCGACGCCGCGACGGGCGAGGTCCTGTTCGACCGCGGGGGCGGGACCGCGTCCCGCACCGCCTCCGCCCTCAAGATCCTCACAGCCGCGTCGGCGCTCGCGGTCCTCGGCCCGGACACGCGCATCGCCACCACCGTGGTCCGCGGGAGCGAGCCCGGAAGCGTCGTCCTCGTCGGCGGGGGAGACCTCACCCTGACCCGGCTCCCGACCGGCCGGGAGTCGACCTACGCCGGAGCGGCCCACCTCGACGACCTCGCGGCGCAGGTCGAGAGCGCCTGGGAGGCGGACCCGTCCACCGCCGGGACGCCGATCACGTCGCTGGTGCTCGACTCCTCCCTCTACTCGGGCGAGACCTGGCAGCCGAGCTGGAACCGCAAGGAGCAGGTCGACGGCTACATGCCCGAGATCACGGCGCTCCAGGTGGACGGCGATCGCGAGGACCCCACGGCCTCGACCTCCGAGCGCGGCACGGATCCGGTCGGCCGGGCCGGAGAGGCGTTCGCCGACGAGCTGGACGGCTCGCCCGTGGTCTCCACCGGGACCGCTCCCGCGGGCGCCGCGGTTCTCGGCACGGTGGAGTCGGCTCCGGTCGGCACGCTCGTGCAGCAGATGCTGCTCGTCTCCGACAATGCGATCGCCGAGATGCTCGCGCGGCTCGTCGCGATCCGCACCGGCGCGGGCAGCGACTTCGCTGCCGAGCAGGCCGGTGTGCTGCAGGGGCTCGCCGGTTACGGCGTCGACACGTCCGGGATCGCGATCGTCGACGGCTCCGGCCTGAGCGACGACAACGCGGTCGCGCCGGCGTACTTCACCGAGCTGCTCCGGAAGGTGCAGGCCCGCGAGGGGCAGCTGGGGATCCTCCTGGACGGCCTGCCGGTGTCGGGCCGGACGGGCTCGCTCTCCTACTCCGACCGCTTCGCCGGCGACAACGCCGCGGCCGACGGCGCGGTGCGCGCGAAGACGGGCTGGATCGACACCGGCTACACACTGGCCGGCGTGGTCACCGCGGCGGACGGCACCGAGCTGACCTTCGCGGTCTACGCTCTCGGCGACGTCTCCGACTCGGCGAAGACCGCGATCGACACCCTCGTGACGGGCGTCTACCGCTGCGGCTCCTCGCTCTCCGACTCCTGACCCGGACGGGTCGACCTCCCGCTCCTCCTCTCCACCTCCTCCCGGAAGGCCCACGATGACCACCGCACTCCTGATCGTCGACGTGCAGAACGACTTCACCGAGGGCGGCGCGCTCGCCGTCACAGGCGGCGCGGCCGTCGCCCAGGGCATCACCGCGCATCTGGCGGCGCACGCCGACCGGTACTCCGCGGTGCTGGCCTCCCGCGACTGGCACGAGGGCGACTCCGACAACGGCGGCCACTTCGCGGTGGAGCCGGACTTCGTCGACAGCTGGCCCGTCCACTGCGTCGCCGGCACGGACGGCGCGCGGTTCCACCCGGCCCTGGACACCGCTCGGATCGACGTGCAGATCCTCAAGGGACAGGGCCGTCCCTCCTACTCGGCCTTCGAGGGCACGACGGAGGCGGGCGAGGAGCTCGGCGCCGTGCTCGCGGAGCGGGGCGTCACCGCGCTCGACGTCGTGGGACTCGCGACCGACCACTGCGTGCGCGCCTCGGCACTCGACGCGCGACGGGCGGGGCTCGAGGTCCGCGTGCTCGAGGACCTGGTCGCAGGCGTCTCCGAGGAGGCGAGTGCCGCGGCGCTGCGCGAGCTCACGGAGGCGGGAATCCGCGTCGAGCGGTCCGTCTGAGGGCTCGTCCCTCCACAGGGCTCAGGGAGGCGCAGGTCCTCGAGGCTCCCGGCGACCCCGCCCCCGGAGCGATCGCCCGTCCTACACTGGGAGGACGAGAAGCTCCTCCTGGCGCGGTCTGCGCGCTCCGATCCGAAGAAGTGGTTCCCTCCTGTGACTGATTCCGTCGCGTCCCGCGCCGCCGAGACCGCTCTGCTCGCCCGCATCCCCACGCAGCTGCTGATCGGCGGTGAGTGGGTGGACGCCTCCGGCGGCGGCTCGATCGACGTCGAGGACCCGGCCATCGGAGCGGTCCTGGTCTCGATCGCCGACGCGACTCCGGAGGACGGGGTCCGGGCGCTCGACGCCGCCGTCGCCGCCGGTCCGTCGTGGGCCGCGACGGCGCCGCGGAAGCGGGGCGAGATCCTCCGGCGGGCGTTCGACCTCCTGCAGGAGCGCACCGAGGAGTTCGCGCTCCTGATGGCGCTCGAGATGGGCAAGCCGGTCGCGGAGGCGAGGGGCGAGGTCGTGTACGGCGGCGAATTCCTCCGCTGGTTCAGCGAGGAGGCGGTGCGCATCAGCGGACGCTACGGAGTCTCGCCCGAGGGCAGCGGCCGGATGATCGTCTCGCAGCACCCGGTGGGCCCCTGCTACCTCATCACCCCCTGGAACTTCCCGCTCGCGATGGCGACGCGGAAGATCGCTCCGGCGCTGGCGGCGGGCTGCACCGTCGTCGTGAAGCCGGCCGAGCTCACTCCGCTCACCACGCTCGCCTTCGCGGCACTGCTCGCCGAGGCGGGGCTCCCCGACGGCGTGCTCAACGTGGTCACCACGTCCTCGGCGGGAGCCGTGTCGGCTCCGATCCTGTCGGATCCCCGCCTGCGGAAGGTGTCCTTCACCGGCTCCACGCCCGTCGGGCGCACGTTGCTGCAGCAGGCCTCCGAGAACGTGCTGCGGACCTCGATGGAGCTGGGCGGCAACGCGCCCTTCGTCGTGTTCGAGGACGCCGACCTCGACCGGGCGGTCGAGGGCGCGATGCTCGCGAAGTTCCGCAACATCGGCCAGGCCTGCACGGCCGCCAACCGCTTCTTCGTGCACGAGTCGATCGCCGAGGAGTTCGCCGCGCGGATCGTGGAGCGCGTGCGCGCTCTGCGCGTCGGCCGCGGCACCGAGGACGGAGTGACCATCGGCCCGCTGATCGACGAGCGCGCGGTCGAGAAGGCGTCCGCGCTGGTGGAGGACGCCGTCTCCCGCGGCGCGCGCCTGCTCACCGGCGGCGATCGGATCGAGGGGGCGGGCCACTTCTACCGGCCGACGGTGCTCGCGGGGGTCGACCGGGAGAGCGAGATCCTGCGCACCGAGATCTTCGGCCCGGTCCTCGCGATCGTGCCGTTCACCGACGAGGACGACGCCGTCGCGCTCGCCAACGACACCGAGTACGGACTGGTGTCCTACGTCTTCACGCGCGACCTCGCCCGCGGTCAGCGGATGATCGAGCGGCTCGCCACCGGGATGATGGGCCTCAACGTCGGCGTGGTGTCGAACGCGGCGGCGCCCTTCGGCGGGGTGAAGCAATCGGGCCTCGGTCGCGAGGGCGGACTCGAGGGGATCCACGAGTACCTCAGCACCAAGTACACGCTCACCCCCGACCCCTTCGCCTGATCCGGTGGAGCGGATCGAGGTCACCGCGCTCGACGACCCGAGGCTGCGCGACTACGCGCACGCGACCGACGTCGCGCTGAAGAACGCCCGCGGCCCGCACGGCCTGTACATCGCGGAGTCGGCGCTCGTGCTCGAGCGCGCGATCGCCGCCGGGCACCGGCCGCGCTCGGTGCTCGCCCTCGGCGGTTCGGCCGGCGAGGCCGAGCGCCTGGTCGGCCGCTTCGACGTGCCCGTCTTCACGGGCACGGGTGAGCTCCTGGCCGAGCTCACCGGGTACACCCTGCACCGCGGTCTGATCGCGGCGATTGACCGGCCCGTGCTGCCCGACCCGGCCGGCCTGCTCGCGGGAGCGCGCCGCGTCGTCGTGCTCGAGGACGTGGTCGACCCGACCAACGTCGGCGCGATCTTCCGCTCCGTCGGGGCCATCGGAGCCGATGCGGTGCTGGTGACGCCGCGCTGCTCCGATCCGTACTACCGCCGCGCCATCCGCGTGAGCATGGGAACGGTCCTCCAGGTGCCCTGGACGCGCGTCGGCGACTGGCCGTCGACGCAGCGGCTCCTGCACGGAGCGGGCTTCACGATCGCGGCGATGGCTCTGACCCCGGAGGCGGTGCCCCTGCGGGACTTCGCCGCCCGCGCTCCGGAGCGCGTCGCCCTCGTGCTCGGCACCGAGGGGCAGGGTCTCACCGCCGAAGCGCTCGCCGCCGCCGATGTCGCCGTCCAGATCCCGATGCGGCACGGAATCGACTCGCTCAACGTCGCTGCGGCGTCGGCGGTCGCGATGTGGGCGCTCACCGAGCCCTCCTGAGAGGCGCGCCTGTGCCCCGTTGGGGGTGCCACTGGGGCGTGAGAGCGCGCCCAGCGCTCGCCGGAAGCATCGACTGCGCTACCGTGGCCGCACTCCCGCCCGCAGACGTCACGAACGAGGTCGTCCATGCTCCTGCGCACGACGCTCCGCCCGCCTGTCGCGCTGCTCGTCGGAGTCGCGCTCGCACTGAGCCTCACCGCCTGCTCCGGTCCCGCCGCGGAGGTGCCGGACGGGTCCGTGCGCGACTCGGGCTCCGTCGCGACCGCCGCCCCGGCGCCCACCGGCACAGCCGATCCCGAGAGCGGCGCGCGCATGACCCGCCTGATCAGCGACTGCCTCGCCCGCTACGGCCTGAGCGACCGGCCGCCGCTCGCGAGCCCGCTCGCGGAGGAGGAGGTCCGCCTGGCGGCGCAGCGCGCCCGTGACGCCTACGACGCCACCCTGACCGACTGCTCGGCGCAGGCGCTCGCGTCCGGAGAGCCGAGCAGTGATCCGACGGGGGAGCCCGGCAGCGAGCCGACCGACGAGCCCGACGCCGACTCCACCCCCGCTCCGGCGGGCTGACCGTGCGACTCGAGGGGACGTCCGCGCTGATCGCGGGGGGAGCATCCGGACTGGGAGCCGCGACGGCGACGGCGCTCGACGCCGCAGGAGCGCACGTGGTCGTGCTCGATCTGCCGTACGCGGTGGAGGCCGCGCGTCTGCCCGCCTCCGTGCAGCTGATCGCCGGGGACGTCCTCGATCCGGACGCCGTCTCGCGCGCCGTGGGGGCGGCGGGGGAGCTGCGCGTCGCCGTGAGCTGTGCGGGCGTGGCCACACCCGGGCGGCTGCTCGGACGCGACGGGCCACTGCCGCTCGAGCAGTTCGAGCGGGTGCTGCGGATCAACACGACCGGGACGCTCAACGTGCTGCGCCTCGCCGCGGCGTCGATCGCCGAGCGGGAGCCCGTCGACGAGGAGCGGGGAGTCTTGGTGACGACCGCCTCCGTCGCCGCGTTCGAGGGGCAGATCGGGCAGGCGGCCTACGCCGCGTCGAAGGGAGCCGTGGCGGCGATGACCCTGCCGCTCGCGCGCGAGCTCGCGGCCCGGCTCGTGCGCGTGGTGTCGATCGCACCGGGCACGTTCGACACGCCCCTGCTCGCCGGGCTGCCGGACAGGGCCCGCGAGGCGCTCGGCTCGGCGACGCCGCATCCGGCCCGCCTCGGACGCCCCGAGGAGTTCGCGGCCCTGGTGCGGCACATCGTCGAGAACCCCATGATCAACGGCGAGACCATCCGGCTCGACGGGGCCCTGCGGCTGCCGCCGCGCTGAGGGACGAGCGGGCGCAGGCTGCTGGTCGAGACGTGCGGGCGTCTCGAGACGCCGCTGCGCGGCTGGTCGACCGGCATGAGGCAGCGGCGGTCGCGAGACGCCGCTGCGGCGTCCGTCAGACGAGCAGCTGGTGCTTGGCGAGGTCCCGGTAGAGCGGCGTCGACTCGACGAGCTCGGAGTGGGTGCCGACTCCCACGACCTCGCCCCTCTGCAGCACGACGATGCGGTCGGAATCGACCACCGTCGACAGGCGGTGCGCGATCACCAGCAGGGTCCGGTTCTCGGCGACCGCGTCGATCGCCAGGCGCAGGCGCTGCTCGTTGAGGCCGTCGAGGCTCGACGTGGACTCGTCCAGCAGCAGGATCGGCGGGGCCGCCAGGAGCGCGCGGCCGATCGCGAGGCGCTGACGCTCACCGCCCGAGAGCATCACTCCGCTCTCGCCCACCGGCGCGTGCAGGCCGAGCGGGTTGCGCTCGAGCACGTCGGTCAGGTTCACCGCCTCGAGCACCCGGAGGCAGTCGGCGTCGTCGGCGTCGGGGCGGCCGAGGACGAGGTTCTCGCGGATGGTGCCGGCCAGGACGGGGGCGTCCTGCTCGACGTAGCCGATCTGCGCGCGGAGCGCGTCGCGGTCGATGGCCGTGATGTCGACGCCGCCGAGTCGGACGACGCCGGCCTCCGGGTCGTAGAACCGCTCGATGAGGGCGAGGATCGTGCTCTTGCCCGCTCCCGACGGTCCGACCAGGGCGGTGCGCTTGCCGCGCGGCACGGTGAAGGAGACGCCGCGCAGGACGGTGCGGTCGCGCTCGTCCGCCACGGCCGCCGCGTCGGGCACGGCGCCCTCCTCGTAGGAGAACACCACGTCCTCGAAGGAGATGGCCTCCTCCGCCACGCCGGCGCCGAGGCCGCCCGCGGAGGCGTCGCCGTCGCCCTCGATCGGCAGGTCGATGATCTCCTGGATGCGGCCGAGGGCGCCCAGCGCCGAGTTCACCGAGGTGATGGCGCCGATGAAGTTGCCGAGCGGCATCACCATCATGAAGAGGAAGAGGATGAACGAGACCAGCTGGGCGATGTCGATCGCGCCGGACGCGACGCGGTAACCGCCGACGCCGAGGACGGCGAGGAAGGCGACCTGCATGGCGATCCCCGCCACCGGCACTACGAGGGCCGAGACGTGCGCGACGCGGATCCCGAGGCGGTACGCCTCCGTCGCGTGCTGGTCGACGACCGCGATCTCACGGTCGGTGGCTCCGGCGGCACGGATCGTCCGGACGGCGCTGATGGCGCGCTCGACGGCCGCGGCCAGATCGCCGACCTTCTCCTGCGCCTTGCGGCTGGCGGTGCGGATGCCGCGGCCGAGGGTCAGCGCGAGCCCGAGGGCCACCGCCACCACCGCCACGATGATCAGCAGCAGCACCCAGTCGATGACTGCCATCGCGATGATCGCGCCGACGAAGACGAGGGAGCCCGCGATCGAGTCGACGAGCCCCTGGGTCAGCACCGCGCGCAGGAGCGTGGAGTCGGAGCCGACGCGCGAGACGAGGTCGCCGGTGCGGCGCGCATCGAACTCCCGAATGGGGAGGCGCAGCAGCCGCGCGACGAGGCGGCGGCGGCTCGAGAGCACGATCCCCTCGCCGGTGCGCTGGAGCAGGTAGTGCGCGAAGCCCGAGATCAGCCCGGAGGCCACGACCAGGCCGACGAGGGCCCACACCAGCGGGCCGAGATCGAGACCGGACTGGACCCGGGTGATGACCTGGCCGACGAGCAGGGGCTGGCCGAGGCTCGCCGCCGCTCCGAACAGGCTGAGGACCACGACGACCGAGAGGATGCCGCGGTGCTCGAGCAGGTAGGGCACGAGCTGCGAGAAGGAGGCGCGGGGTCCGTCGTCGCGGGAGGGTCGTCGTCCGCCGCGCCGGGAGGTGGTGGTGCTCATCGCCGTCCATTCTGCCCCGTCGTCGCTGCGAGCAGGCCACCAGAGGGCGGGCCCGGTGCTCAGGGAGGCGGCGGAGACGCGGACGGCCCGCCGGGGGATCCCGACGGGCCGTCCTCTGCAGGGAGTCCTACGACACGTTGTCGTGGTACGACGCGTTCTTCGTCTCCTTGGAGAGCAGGAGCGCGATCAGCGTCAGCACGGCCGCGGCGCTGAGGTAGAGGCCGACCAGCACGGTGCTGCCGCCCGCCGCCCTCCAGAGCGCGACCGCGATGATCGGCGCGAGGGCCGCTCCGAGGATCGACGCGAGGTTGTACGCCATCGCCGAGCCGGTGTAGCGGACGTTGGTCGGGAACAGCTCGGGGAGGACGGCGCCCATCGGGCCGAAGGTCAGGCCCATCAGCGTGAAGCCGAGGATCAGGACCGCCATGACGCCCGCGAAGCCGGCGCTGAACAGGGGCACGAAGAGCAGGCCGAACACGAGGATCGCCGCGGTCACCACGAGCAGCGTGCGGCGGCGGCCGAAGCGCTCCGCGAGCGGGCCGGAGACGAGCGTGAAGATCCCGAAGAACACCACGCCGACGATCAGCATGACGAGGAAGTCGTTGCGCGTGTAGCCGAGGCCCGGAACCGCGCCGTCGACGGGTGAGGTGCCGTAGGTCAGCGTGAACGTGGTCATCAGGTAGAAGAGCACGTAGGTCGCCAGCATGATGAAGGTGCCCAGGATGAGCGGGCGCCAGCTGGTGACGAAGACGCGGGCGAGGGGCAGCTTGGCGACCTCGCCCTTCTCTACGACCTTCTGGAACGCGGGCGTCTCGACGAGCTTGAACCGCACGTAGAGCCCGATGATCACGAGCACGGCGCTCGCCAGGAACGGCACGCGCCAGCCCCAGGCCGCGAACGTCTCGTCGCTCATCGTGCTCGCGAGCACCAGGAACAGGACGTTGGCGACGATGAAGCCGATCGGTGCGCCCAGCTGCGGGAAGGTGCCGTAGATGGCGCGCTTGCCGGCCGGTGCGTTCTCGGTCGCGAGCAGCGCGGCTCCGGACCACTCGCCGCCGAGGCCGAGGCCCTGGCAGAAGCGCATCACCACGAGCAGGAACGGAGCGAGGAACTCCCAGCCGGGCGTGAGCGCGGTGGGCAGGCAGCCGATCAGGAAGGTCGCGACGCCCATGGTGAGCAGTGAGGCGACGAGGGTGCCCTTGCGGCCGACGCGGTCGCCGAAGTGGCCGAAGATGATCGACCCGATCGGGCGCGCGATGAACGCGACGCCGAAGACGGCGAAGGAGGCGAGGAGGGCCGTGGCCGGGTCCTCGTTGACGAAGAAGAGCGACGGGAAGACCAGGACGGCGGCGGTCGCATAGGCGTAGAAGTCGTAGAACTCGATCGAGGTGCCGATGAGGCTGGCGAGGATGACGCGGCCGCGGGAGTTCTGCGGGGCGGCTGCTGGCGCGTCGGAGACGGCGGGAGAAGACATGAGGGAGGGGCTCCGTGTGGACGGCGGCTCCCCCCGAGCCGGCGGGGCGGGGCGTCGATCGGGCGTCGCGGGCCGCTGAGGAGAGGGGGAGGAGAGGGGGGTCGCTCGTGACGACCCGACCACTTTACTCCGTGTTCTCCCAGGTTCGTGTGCGGGCGGCCCCAGGACGGGGGCCGCCCGCAGTGGTTCAGCTGCGCAGCGAGCGGAGGAGCAGAGCGGTCGAGACCGCCGCCTCGGCCGCCTCGCGCCCCTTGTCCTCCTTCGAGCCGGGAAGGCCCGCGCGATCGATGCCCTGCTGCTCGGTGTCGAGGGTGAGCACGCCGAAGCCGACCGGCTTGCCCGTCAGGATCGAGACGGTGGTGAGCCCGGAGGTGGCGGCGTCCGAGACGTACTCGAAGTGCGGGGTGCCGCCGCGGATGATCACGCCGAGGGCGACGACCGCGTCGGCCCCCGCCTCCAGGGCCGCCTTCGAGGCGACGGGCAGCTCGAACGAGCCGGGCACGCGCACGAGCGACCAGGACGCTCCGGCCTCGTCGAGGGCTCGGCTCGCTCCGGCGATCAGGCCGTCGCTGATCTGCTCGTGCCAGGTGCCCGCGATGACGACGACGCGCAGTCCCGCGCCGTCGAGAGGGGAGGTGGTGGGGGCGCCGCTACCGGCCATTGCTACTCCTTCGTGGTGGCGCCGGCGATCCCGGCGTCGAGGGCGAGGCCGGAGATCCCGGCGTCGAGGGGGTCGTGGTCGAGGACGCTGTCGAGGGTGTGGCCCATGCGGTCGCGCTTGGTCTCGAGGTAGCCCTCGTTGAAGGCGCCGACTCCGACGACGAGCGGCACGCGCTCGGCGACGACGATGCCGCGGTCGGTGAGCTGGCGGACCTTCTCGGGGTTGTTGGTGAGCAGGCGCACCTCGGTGAGGCCGAGGTCCTCGAGGATCCCGACCGCCGCTCCGTAGTCCCGCGCGTCGGCGGGGAGCCCGAGGGCGAGGTTCGCGTCGAGGGTGTCGAGTCCGTCCTCCTGCAGGCGGTAGGCGCGCAGCTTGTTGATCAGGCCGATGCCCCGGCCC
Organism: Rathayibacter sp. AY1C7; assembly: GCF_002931865.1. Lineage (NCBI taxonomy): Bacteria > Bacillati > Actinomycetota > Actinomycetes > Micrococcales > Microbacteriaceae > Rathayibacter > Rathayibacter sp. AY1C7. Next base: position 42,772 of record NZ_PSWB01000010.1, read on the forward strand.
TCGTGACCGCGGAGGTAGACGACGACGCCGCCGTCCCGCTGGATCGTGTCGAGGGCGGCGTCGAGCTGGGGCCCGCACTCGCACTTCAGCGAGCCGAAGGCCTCGCCGGTCAGGCACTCGGAGTGCACGCGCACCAGGGCGGGCCGCCCCGCGGCGACCTCTCCCGCGAGGATCGCGACGTGATCCGCTCCGGTCTGCCGGTCGCGGTAGGCGCGGATCCGGAACGGGCCGTGGGTGGTCGGCACCGTGGTCTCGACCTCGAAGCTCACCCGCGCGCTCTCCGGGACCGCGACCGTGACGGGCACCTCCGCGTCGCAGTGGAACTCCTGCAGGTACGCGATGAGGGCCGCGACCGTGGTCACCGGCACGCCCTCGCGCTCGCCGAGGGCGATCAGGCCGGGCAGCCGCATCATCTCGCCGTCCTCGGCGACGATCTCGGAGATCGCGCCCACGGGGTACAGGCCGGCGAGCTTCATCAGGTCGACGGCCGCCTCCGTGTGCCCGTCGCGCTCGCGCACGCCGCCGTCGACGGCGCGCAGCGGCAGGATGTGGCCGGGGCGGTTCAGGCGGGACGGGGTCGCCTCGGGGTCGGCCAGCACGCGGAGGGTGTGCGCGCGGTCGGAGGCGCTGATGCCGGTGGAGAGCCGGTCGGCCGCGTCGACGGACAGCGTGTAGGCGGTGCCGCGCGGGTCCTCGTTCTCGACCACCATCAGCGGCAGGGCGAGGCGGTCGGCGATCTCGTTGGTCATCGGCGCGCAGATGAACCCGGAGGAGTGGCGGACCATCCAGGCGATCGTTTCCTGGCTGGCGAGCTGGGCCGAGACGATGACGTCGCCCTCGTTCTCGCGGCCCTCGTCGTCCGCGACGATGATCGGGCGCCCGGCGCGCAGCGCCTCGACGGCCTCGGGGATGGTGGCGAGGCTCATGAGCGGGCCTCCGCGATCGAGCGCAGCGCGAGCATCCGCTCCACGTGGCGGGCCAGGACGTCGGTCTCGATGTTGACCTGATCGCCGATCGCGCGCGCGCCCAGCGTGGTGACGGCGAGCGTCTCGGGGATCAGCGAGACCTCGAACCACTGCTCCGGCTCGGCGGCGGGGCTGATCGCCGAGACGGTCAGCGAGACGCCGTCCACCGCGATCGAGCCCTTGTCGACGACGAGCGGAGCGATGCCGGTCGGCAGCGAGAACCGCAGCACCCGCCAGGCCTCGCCCGGTGCGATCGCGAGCAGCGTCGCCGTGCCGTCGATGTGGCCCTGGACGATGTGGCCGCCGAGCCGGTCGCCGACCAGCGCGGCGCGCTCGAGGTTCACAGGGTCGCCGACGCCCACGGTGTCGAGGGTCGACATCCGCAGGGTCTGCGCCATGACGTCGGCGGTGAAGCCCTGGTCGGTGTGCTCGACCACGGTGAGGCAGACGCCCGAGACCGCGATCGAGTCGCCGTGCCGCACGCCCTCGACGGCGAGGGGCCCGCGGATGCTGAGGCGGATCGCGTCGGCGCCCGCCTCGACAGCGGTCACGACGCCCTTCTCCTCGATGATTCCGGTGAACATCAGTGGGTCTCCATCTGCAGGGCGTGGGGGAGGCGGGCCGGGGTGCCGGCACCGCCCGCGGGGAGGACGTCGGGGCGCGCGGTCACGAGGAGGTCGTCGCCGAGGATCTCGACCGAGCGGAGGGAGAGGCGCCGGGCCCCGCCGATGCTCTCCACGCCGAGGTCGCCGAGCGCGAGGCGGGGGCCGCCGAGGAGCGCGGGCGCGAGGAACACGAGGTACTCGTCGACCAGTCCGGCGGCGACGAGCGCGGAGGCGAGGGTCGGTCCGGCCTCGACGTAGACGCTGCGGATCTCGGCGAAGTAGAGGTGCGCGAGGACCGCGGCGAGGTCGCGGGTGCGCTCGACCACGACGGCGCGGGGGTGCTCGTGCAGGCGGGCGCCTGGCGGCATGGGGCGCGTGCCGACGACGACGGGCACCGGCTGGTGGGCGAGGAGCTCGCCTCCGTCGCCGCGGGCGGTGAGCGCGGGATCGTCGGCGAGGACGGTCCCGGTGCCGACGACAATCGCGTCGTGCGCGGCACGCTGCTCGTGCACGCGCTGCCGGGCCGCCGCTCCGGTGATCCAGCGGCTGCTGCCGTCCGCCGCCGCGGTGCGGCCGTCGAGGGTCGAGGCCCACTTGAGCGTGACGAAGGGGCGGTGCAGGCGGGTCGCGGTGAGCCACGGGTGGAGGAACTGCTCTCCCTCCTCGGCGAGCACGCCCTCGATCACCTCGACGCCGGCCTCGCGGAGGGTGCGACCGCCGCCGGCCGAGCGCTCGCCCGGGTCCGGCACGGCGTAGACGACGCGGGAGACGCCCGCCTCGATCAGGGCGCGGCTGCAGGGACCCGTGCGCCCTGTGTGGTCGCACGGCTCGAGCGAGACGACGGCCGTCGCGCCCTCGGCGGCGCCCGCCGCGACGTGCGACAGGGCGTCGACCTCGGCGTGCGCGGTGCCGGCTCCGTGGTGCCAGCCCTCGCCGAGGACGGTGCCGTCGGGCGCGAGGATCACGCAGCCCACGCGCGGGTTGGGTCCGCGGGCGGGCCCGCGCTCGGCGAGCGCCAGCGCCCGGCGCATCGCGTGCTCGTAGTCGATCGTCATTCCCGGTTCTTCCGTTCGTCGCCGAACTCCGGGGTCTCGATCGACGGTGCGCGGGCACCGTCGCTCAGCATCGCGCGGTGATGCGCGACGCTCGTGCTGCCTCTCCTCCGGACTTTCACCGTCGGTCCTGGAGTTCCACCAGGTCAACCGCCGCCCCTCTCGAGGGGCTGCGGCTCGCGGACTGTGACCGCCGGTTCGGAATTCCCACCGACCCCGGAGCACGTGCTGTCCGGTCAGCCTACTCACCCGCCGCCCGGAGGGAGCCTCCGCGCGTCACACTCCCGGCGCACGGTCGGCGCCGTGCGTCCCGGAGCCCGTCGGCGCTGCGGTCGCCCGTCGTCTCCGCGCGGTGGACCGCCGCGCTGCGTCCCCTCCGTCGATCACTCTTCGTTTGCCGTAGAGGTCGGTTGCATCCCAAATTGGATAGTCCGATCGTTCGACTCCGGTTGGCGTATACCGGCCGGGCTGGTCAGACACGGAATGTCCTCCACCGGCGACGGAGATTTTCGCCGCTCAATGGCGCGACGAGAATCTCCGTCGATCGAGGCTCCGAGGTCAGCTCTCCCGCTCCTCCGCGCGCATGCGCCTCCTAGCGCGTCGAGCTACCTCCACGGTAAAAGCAGTGAGGACCAGTCCCGTTCCAGGCCCGACGAAGGGCGTGAGAACGGCGCGTGCATCGGTGAACCAGAACAGAAGCAATAGAACCGCTGTACCGCCGAACAGCAGAAGCGCCAATCCTCCAAGGATGGGATTGCGCAATTCTCGGCGCATCGCCCGACTGAGATCGTGATCAGAGGCCATTGAATCTCCTTCGCTGTTCTTCGCGCGCTCTAACAGCGCTGGATGACCGGGTGCAGAGAGCCACCTATAGTGAGGTAGCGTGCGCCGAGGCACTGGCCAGAGTTGTTCGCTTGAACTGCGGCGACGTGGAATACGGCGCCGTAAGCGCCGCACACCGCTCCGAGGGGGGCGAATGCGGCCGTCATTGATCCGCACAGTAATCCTGCCGCTGCTGCGGTAGATTGCGACGCGGTTTTCGTCTCGGTTCTGTTGAGCATGATTGTAGAGAATGCGATGTCACAGGCGAGGCTGGGGTCGGCGACCACGGGATAGGATGCGCCCGTGTGATGCACTCTCTGCACCAGCGTGCCGCCGTCGATCGAGAAACTGGTCCTGACAGGAGCGCCGGTGGAATCTGAGGCCCAGGCCGGATTTATGAAGTTGACGGTCCGTCCGTGTGAATCCTTCACCGCAACCGAGTGGTCGATGAATTCAAGGATGGCGGGTTCTCCATCCACGGTCACGTCGAATCTGTAATCAGATGGGGCTGCCTGGTCCTTGATGAGAGCAAAGCCCGCATTGAGAACATGGCCTGCCCCTGTGAACGCGTAATCGTAGGAGTCGCTCATGTTGTAGACGAGCGCGCCTGAAGGCCCGACGCTCGCCGATCGGACAGCGGTTCCTGGAGTGAAGCCGACGCTGTGGTTCCTGTATTCGACCGTGAGGCCGGACTTCGTCGAGAGGGAGCCGCTCGGCTCCGGGTGCTCTGATTCGGAGCTTAGTCGAGCGGCGCGTTCACTGGAGGCGGCGATAGGCGTGAGCAAGCCGAAAGATTGCATTGTCGATTCTGCTGTTCGGGTCGCTGTGACGACTCCCGGATCGGCCGTCGCAGGTGTCGCGACCAATGAAGTGAAAGCAAGTACGGTGCCCATGAGCAGCGCTCGAACCGATCTTCTGGCGCCTGGCAAGAACATCTCCTTCTCTCAACGTCATCTTTGACACCAGTCACAATTGCAGGGTTATCGCAGATCATCAATGATCGGGCGGGTTGCAGAAGTCCGATGGCGCGTTCGGAGGACCATTCGCCTAATGGTGTCCTCGGCGGGTCGCTCTCGTCGAGTCCCGCGCGACGGAGGGCGCTCGGTTCAGTTCCGGTGCTCGTCCACCCAGCGCGGGAACGGGTCCGCGAACTCCGCCCAGGCGGCGGGGCCGGCCAGCAGCTCCTCGGGGGTGAGCAGGCAGCTCTGCAGGACGGCGGTCAGCCTCCCGGTGTCCAGGCCCGTCCCGAAGAAGGCGAGCTCCTGGCCGAGAGGCGCGTCCTCGTCCCAGCTGAGCAGGCTGGTCGGGTCCAGCGTCAGCACGTCGCCGGCGACCGACCACGAGCCGACCCGGTCGGCGCGCGTCGCCAGGCGCACCAGGCCGCGGGAGCGGAGGATGCGGCCCACCTTCTCCGCCATCAGCTCCCCGTGGACCGCCGTGCTCAGGCGGCCGGGGTGGAAGGGCAGCGGATCGCGGAATACGAACTCCTCGACGGTCGTGCCCGAGGCGCGGCGCCGCGAGGTCCCGTTGAGGGCGCACTGCCAGCCCATCGAGGAGGCGATCGCGTGCGCGCGCCGGGGGTGGAGCCTCCGTGGCGCCGCCGGGAGCTCACCGGCGGGGAGGAGATCGGCGGTGGGGGCGAGTGCTCGCAGGAGGTCGCGGACGAGTGCGGTCCGCTCGGGGTCGCTCTCGGAGAGGGGCTCGGCGAGGGCGATGAGGCTCGAGAACTCCAGGCGGGCGGCGAGGCGCTCCGCCGAGTCGAAGGAGGGGCCCGCGCCGCCGCAGAGCACGCGCAGGATCTCCTCCGTCGACGTCACGGCGACCACGTCGAGGATCGCGATGCGGGTGTCGGCGGGATGCCGCTGCGCGCAGAGGTGCTCGAGCACGAGTCCGATCTCGAGCGGGTCGGCCTGGCCATCGAGGGCGACGACCGTGTGACCGCGGTGGCCGTCGTCGGCGTCGGCCGCGAGGCGCCGGTGGAGCTCCTCGGCGAGAGCGGGACCGTCGGCGCCGGGCGGATCGACCTCGAAGGCGATCCGGGACTCGGGCCTGCCGGCGAGGAGCGCGGCGGTCCGCCCGGCGTCCCGGGGGTCGGTCGCGCTGACGAGGGTGACGGCGAGGACGGGGGGTGCGGGGTGCTGGGGCTCCATGGACCGCTACTCTATCGATAACAGTTCTCATTAACGACAGGAGCATCCGTGAAGGTCCGCAACTCCCTCAGGTCGATGAAGGCACAGCCCGGATCGCAGGTCGTCCGCCGCCGGGGCCGCGTCTTCGTGATCAACAAGCTGAACCCGCGCTTCAAGGCCCGTCAGGGCTGAGCGCCGACCGGAGGGTGCGAGCCCTCCCGTCGCGCACGGCCTCAGTGCTCGTCGTAGTGGCCGGAGTGAGCGGCGTGCTTGTGGCCGTCGTGGACGAAGTCGACGTGGTCGTCGTGCTGCACGGTCTCGTGCCCGCAGGCGTCGCCGTGCTCGTGGTCGGCGGTCGAGTGCTCGGCCTCCGACTCGTGCTCGTCGTAGTGGTCGCCGTGCAGGGCGTGGTGGTGCGTGCCGTGGACGTAGTCGACGTGGTCCTCGTGCTGCACGGCCGGGTGGCCGCAGCCCTCGCCGTGCTCGTGCTCGGTGACGGGGTGCTCGGCGTGGAGATCGGTGGTGCTCATTGTGCTGCCTTTCCGGATGCGGGGGCCGCGGACGCGACGGGCTCCAGTCGACCAGATCCATAAACGCATTGCAATGGATGCGCCTAATCGAGAGCGATCATCGTTCCCGACAGGGACGGAGGTCACCCCTCCAGGGCGTGCCGGACAGCGTCGTCGACGATGTGCGTGACGTGGGTGTCGGCGACGGAGTAGTGCGCCTCGCGGCCCACGCGCTCGACCGCGACCAGCCCGGCGGTGCGGAGCATCCGAAGGTGCTGCGAGACCAGCGGCTGCGAGAGCCCGGTCACCTCGGCCAGCCGCCCGACCGTCGACGTCTCCTCGGCGAGGGCCCGGAGCAGGCGCAGCCGGGAGGAGGAGGACAGCACCTTGAAGAGCTCGGCGGCGGGTTCGAGGTCCTCGGTCATCTGCTCATGTAAGCAGAGGTGCATGCGCCGTGTCCGCGCGGCGCCCCGCGCGCCTCCGGCTACCCTCGGTGCGATGGACGAGGACAGGTACGGGCAGGACGTGCTCGCCGGCGACTGGCGCGCCCGCGGCAGGGTCGAGGTGGCGGTGGTCGAGGCCGAGCGCGATCTGGTGGTCGAGGAGGTCGCCTCCGGCTTCGTGGGTGCCGTGCTCGGCGTGGAGCTGCGGATGGTGCGGCTGGAGGACCGGTTCGGCAAGGTCCGCGTGTTCCCGCTGGGGCCCGGGTTCCTCCTCGAGGGGAAGCCCGTGTCGCTGAAGGCGCCCGGGCTGAAGCGCGACGCCGGCCTCGGTCGCGCGCGCTCCGCCTCCGGCTCCTTCCACGTCGCCGACGCGAAGGCGCGGGTCGCCCTGCCCAGCCGCATCTACGTCGAGGGCCGGCACGACGCCGAGCTGGTCGAGAAGGTCTGGGGCCACGACCTGCGGGTCGAGGGCGTCGTCGTCGAGTACATCGAGGGCGTCGACAACCTCGACGAGCTGGTGCGAGAGTTCCGGCCCGGTCCGGGCCGCCGCATCGGCGTGCTCGTCGACCACCTGGTGCGCGGCTCGAAGGAGTCGCGGATCGCCGAGCAGGTCGCCGCCGGTCCGCACGGCGCCCACGTCCTCGTCGTCGGCCACCCCTACATCGACGTCTGGCAGGCCGTGAAGCCCGGCCGGATCGGCCTGGAGCGCTGGCCCGAGATCCCTCGCGGAACCGAGTGGAAGCACGGGATCTGCGAGGCGCTCGGCTGGCCGCACGAGGAGCAGGCCGACATCGCGCGCGCCTGGCAGCGCATCCTCGGCCGGGTGCGGACCTTCCAGGACCTGGAGCCGGCGCTGCTGGGCCGGGTCGAGCAGCTCATCGACTTCGTGACGGAGCCCGCATGACCCGGCACGCGGGGCTCGGCTTCGCCCTCGACGCCGTGCTCGTCCTGGTCTTCGTGCTGATCGGCCGCGGGAGCCACGACGAGGGGTCGGCGCTGATCGGCCTGCTCACCACGCTCTGGCCGTTCCTGGCGGCGCTCCTGCTCGGCTGGGTCGTCACGCGCTCGTGGCGCTTTCCGGACCGGATCGTGCCCGCCGGGCTCGTCGTCTGGGGGGTGACCGTCGCGGGCGGGATGCTCCTGCGGATCGCCTCCGGGCAGGGCGTGCAGTGGAGCTTCGTGATCGTGACGGCCGTCGTGCTGGCCGTGTTCCTCCTCGGCCGCCGCGCTCTGACGCGGCTGATCGCCCGCCGGCGCTAGGCGGACCGGCGGCTCAGCCCACCCGCACCCCGAAGTGCTCCGCGAACAGCGGCAGCAGGAGGCTGAGCTGCAGCTCGGAGAGGGTGGCGCCGCGGAGGCCGTCCAGCCCGGTGAGCACGTGCAGCTCGGCGCCGCGCAGATCGAGGTGCTCGATCCGGGCCCGGGAGAGATCGAGGGAGCGGACGTCGCAGTCGACCAGGCGCAGCCGCGTGCCGGTCGCACCCGCCAGGTCGAGCTCGTCGATCGTGCAGCGCTCGAGCAGCACGTCGCGCACCGCGGCGCCGCGGAGGTTCAGGTAGCCGAGCTTGCAGTCGGCCACGCGCACCTGCTCCCAGGTGCTCTCGTAGAGCTCGGCCGAGCCCAGCCGCGAGGCGAGCAGCTCGACGGATCGGAGCCGGCTCCGCGGCGCCGAGAGCCCGGGGACGTCCAGCCGCTCGAGCCGCGACTCCGCGATCGACGCGGCCCGCAGCAGGGCGCCGTCCAGGACCACTCCCTCCAGCGCGCACTCGCTGAAGGAGGCCGCGGTGAGATCGGCGCCGGTGAGGTCGGTGCCGGCGAAGCGCAGCCCTTCGGCGTGCTCCCGGGCGCCCGTGTCCCCGGCGTACCCCTCGGCGAGGCCGTCGAGGAGGAGGGGGTCGAGCCGGGGAGGAGCGGTCGCGTCGCGCACGCGGCGAGCCTAGTGCTGGCACCATGGCGGCATGCCCCGCCTGCTCGCCGTGTGCCGCGTCGCCCGCCTCCTGCCCGACTCCGGCACGGTCGGCGTGACCGCGATCGACAAGCGGCCGGTCGAGGGTCCCGTCGGAGTGCGCGACCTGGGCCTCTACGGCGACGTGCAGGCCGATCGCGCGCACCACGGCGGCCTCGACAAGGCGCTCTACGCCTACTCCGACGAGGACGCGCTCTGGTGGGCGGAGCGCCTGGGGCGGCCGGTTGCCGCGGGGATGTTCGGCGAGAACCTGCGGATCGCGGGCCTCGACGTGAGCGGAGCCGCGATCGGCGAGCGCTGGCGGATCGGCGAGGCGGTCGAGGTCGAGGTGACGATGCCGCGGACGCCGTGCGCGACGTTCCAGCGGGCCCTCGGAGAGCCGCAGTGGGTGAAGCGCTTCGCCGACGAGGGGCGCACCGGCGCGTACCTGCGGGTGCTGCACCGCGGATCGGTGGAGGCGGGCGACGCCGTCGAGGTCGTGAGCCGGCCCGGGCACGGCGTCCCGGTCGACCGCTGGTACCGCGAGCACAGCCCGGCGGACGCGCAGGCGCTCCTCGAGGCGGAGGAGGCGGGCGCGTTCCGGCCGGCTCCGGCGCTGCGGGCGTCGATCGAGCGGGCGCTCGCCTGACCCGGTCTACTCCCCGCGCGCCTCACGCTTGAGGCGGCGCTTGACCGCTCGCTCCGTGAGCACCGTCAGGTAGTCCTGCACGGGCCGGTCCTGCAGGTCCGCGAGCTCCTCGCGCACGAGCGGCGCGACCTGCTCCTCGGAGTGGTCGGGGAACTTCTTGCGCACGTTCGCGGTCACGTCGCGCACCACCTGGTCGAGATCGAAGTCGGTCGTCATGCGGAGATCCTGGCCCCTCCAGGTGAACAGGAGGGGCGCGGAGCCCACGGCCCCGCGCCCCTCCTCCGTGCCGATGGTCAGCTCGCGGCGACGGCGATCTCGTTCGGCGTGACGTCGAGCTCGCCCGTGGCGACGACCTCTCCCGTGGTGAGGTCGACGGCGTGGATGCTGTCGGCGGCCGGGTCGGTCACGTAGGCGATGTCTCCGGCGACCGTGATCGCGGGGTGCGGGTCCTGCCACTCGACCGGGCTCTCCCAGGCGTCGACGACGGGGTAGGAGGCGGTCAGCTCGCCGGTCCCGGGGTCGAGGACGTGGATCGCGCCGTCCGAGGCGATCATGTACGCCAGGTCGTCGGGGCCGCGGGCGACGCCGCGGAAGGTGTACTCGACGCCCTCGGGCAGGTCGACGACGTCGAGGGTCTTCGCCTCGGTGTCGATCAGCGCCACGCGGTGCAGGAGGTAGCACTCGGCGTCGCGGTCGTCCTTGTAGTCGCCGACGATGATCGGGCTGGTCTCGCTGACCCAGGCGTTGCCCATGCGGCCGTACGGCTGGTCCGGCGCCTCGAGCTTCGTGATCTCGCCGCCGTCGTAGACCAGGGCGCCGTTCTCGCAGCCGAAGACGACGACCTCGTTCTCGGCCGTGCCCTCTCCGTGGACACCGGGGCACTGGTCGTTCGTGGCCGTCACGGCGCCGGAGGCGTCGCGCACCTCGATGCCCTTGCGCCCGTCGGCGTCACCGACCGTGGTGAGGAAGGTGCCGTCCTCGAGGACGATCGAGACGCCGTGGTGCGCCTCGACGCCCGGGATGGTCTCGGTCTCGGGCATCCCGTCCGAGGACGCCAGGTCGGCGGTCTCGAGGACGGTCGTGTCGCTCGTGCCGTCGGCGTAGAGGACGGTCTTCCCGGCGTGCCGGACGACGTGGCCCGGGGTGTCCGCGGGGAAGACGATGTCCGTCAGCTCCGGCTCGCCGCTGGTGCCGGCGGCGGTGTCGAGGAGCTGGAACCCCTCGCTCATGGTGACCATGACGTGGCGGTCGTCGCCGGCGGGGTTGAGGCGGGTGAACTCCTCGGAGTCCATGTCCGCGACGGTCTCGAGGGTCTCGCCGTCGAGGACGAGGATGCCGCCCTCGTAGGCGACGGCGACGCGGGCGCCGGCGGCCGCCGCGGCCTCGGTGGCCGGTGCGGTGGACGCCGAGGACTCGGCGGCCGGGGTCGAGCTCGACGAGCAGGCCGCGAGGACCGTGATCGAGCAGGCGGCGATCAGGCCGAGGCCCGCCCGCCGGACGTGGGGATTCTGCATGGGTGCTTCTTCTTCCTGGTGGTGGATCGGAGGGCTCACGGGGAGAGCCCGGTGGCGATGCGCTGTGTGTTGACGCGCATCATGGCGAGGTAGTCGGGAGCGCCGCCCTCGGGCGCCGTCAGGGACTCCGTGAACAGCTCGACCACCTCCACGCGGATGTCGGCCTCGCTCGCGAGCGCCTGGACCAGGCGGTCGGGAGACGAGGACTCCGCGAAGATCGTGGGGACGCCGGTCTGCTCGACCGCGTCGACGAGATCGGCGAGGTCGGAGGCGGACGGCGCCGCGAGGGTCGTGCCTCCCGGGATGACGGCGCCGACGACGTCGAAGTCGAAGCGGTCGGCGAGGTACCCGAAGACGTGGTGGTTGGTGACGAGGGCGCGGCGCTCGGCGGGGATCGCGGCGAACGCCGCGGCCATCTCGGAGTCGAGCCGCTCGAGCTCGGCGCGGTAGCCGGCCGTCCGGTCCCGGACGGCGGCCGGATCGACGCCGTCGAGCGCGGCGAGCACGGGCCCGAGGGAGTCGACGACGTCGATCATCCGGCCGGGGTCCGTCCAGAAGTGCGAGTCCGGGCTCCCCTCCGCGTCTCCCTCGCTGTAGTCGAGGACGTCGACGGCGTCGCCGGCGACGAACGCGGGGACGTCCTCACCGGAGGCCTCGTCGAGGTGCTGCTGCAGGCCCTCCTCGAGTCCGAGCCCGTTCGAGACGACGAGGTCGGCGGAGCGCAGGCGCGCCGCCTCCTGCGCCGAGATCTCGAACGAGTGCGGGTCGGCGTCGGGCTTCATCAGCGTGACGACCTGCGCCTCATCGCCGACGAGCTCGCCCACGACGTCGCCGAGGATGTTGGTGGAGACGATGACGAGGGGCCTCTCGTCCTCCTCCGCGGACGTGCAGCCCGACAGGAGCAGGACCGCCGCGGCGGACGCGAGGGCCCAGCGGCGCCTCATCGGCCCGTCTCCGCCGTGAAGGCCGGCTCGGTGGCGGTCTCGAAGGTGCGGGCGAGGCGCGCGCCGTCCGCGTAGTCGATCTCGTGCAGCTTCCGCTCGGCGGGTGCGCTGAGGTAGGCCCGCTGCTGGTCGGCGATCAGGACGGGCCGCGAGCCGTCCGCGGTCGTGTCGGCGACGAGGGGCGCGGTCTCGGCGAGGACCGCGCCGTCGGAGCCGTCGAGCACCAGCACGCGGCCGTCGGCGGCGAGGGCGAGGACGGTCTCGTCCGCGTCGTCCACCGCGGTGACCTGCGCCAGCGGGGCGGGAGAGGGGAGGAGGCTCCAGGAGCGCTCCCGGGTGTCGAGGAGCCAGATGCCCGCGTCCCCGGCGAGGCCGGCGACCGTGGGGCGGCCCTCGCGGTTGTCGAAGGAGGCGGCGGGTGGCGCGGTGGTGCCGGCGGGGTAGGGGATCCGCTCGACGATGAGCTCCTCGTCCTCGATCGACGCCAGGAGTGCGCCGTCGGAGCAGCCGATGACGGCGCCGACGCGGGTGGTGATCGTCCCGGCGGGGTCGGGGCAGGCCTCGCGGAGGCCCGTCGGCTCGCCGTCCGAGTCGTAGCCGGCGACGGCCGCTCCGGATCCGGACCCCTCGGTCACCAGTGCGGACGAGCCGACGGGCACGACCATCCCGGGTCCGGGCTCGACGTCCTTCCGGAACCGCTCGACGATCGCCCCCTTCGACAGCGCCTCGGTGTCGAGGAGGACCGCCTCGCCGGTGTCGGGGAAGAAGAGTCCGGTTCCGCCGGTGGTCGAGAGGTTCGTCGTGGCGACGACGGCCGTCCCGGAGCCCTCGACCGTGCCGATCAGGCGGGGGTCCGCGCGGTAGTAGTGGAAGTGGTCCACGTGGTCCCAGGTCCACACGCCGCTGTCGACGATCTCGACGCCCGCATCGGTCTGGGCGAAGAGGTAGCGGCCGTCGGTCGTCATCGCGCTCGGTGCGCCGATGGTGCCGAGGCCGGTGACCGTCTCGTCGAGGAGGTCGAGGTGCGACACGGCGCCCGACGGGTCGATCGACGTCAGCCCCAGGCGCGGCTCGGCGAGCTCGACGGCGTTCGCGACGGGGCCGTGGCCGGAGCCCGTGTCGTCCGCGGCCGGCGCGGAGGCATTGGTCGAGCAGGCGGCCAGGCCCAGCGCGAGAGCGCCCAGGAGGACGGTGGAGGCGGTGGTTCGGGAGTGCACGGAGTCCTTTCGAGGGTGAGCGGGGGAGGAGCGGTGCCGGCAGGGCCTCATGCGGCGACCGGCTGAGGGCCCGACCGGGACGCGAGGGCCGACGCGGCCGAGCGGACCGCCCAGGACACCGCGGCGACCGCGATGGCCGTGCCGGCGACCGAGGCGCCCGCCGCCGTGGCCGCGTGCCAGGAGACGAGCAGGCCGACGAGCACGGAGGCCGCGCCGAGGATCGACGCGAGCAGCATCCGGGTCGGGATGCGGGTGGTCCAGTGCCCGGCGGCCACCGCGGGAGCCAGAAGGAGCCCGACGACGAGGAGCGAGCCGACCGCCTGGTAGGAGGCGACGACGGCGAGGGTCACCAGGCCGACCAGCACGGCCTGAGCCGAGCGCGGACCGAGGCCGAGCACCGCGGCTATGCGCGGATCCAGCGCCAGGGCGACGAGCGGGCGGTGGAAGGCCGCTGCGACGAGGAGGCCGGCTCCGGCGGCGGCGGCGAGCAGCCCGATGTCGACAGGGGTGATCGCGAGGATGTCGCCGAAGAGGATCGAGGTCGCGTCCGTGGCGAAGCTGCCCGAGTGCGAGATCACGATGACCCCCAGCGCCAGCATGGCGACGAAGAGCAGGCCGATGCTGGTGTCGTAGGACAGTCGTCCGCGCCGCTGCAGGGCCGCGATGCCGAGGCTCATCAGCACCGCGCTGGCTGCGCCGCCCACGAGGACGGGCGCGCCGAGCACTGTCGCGAGGGCGACGCCGGGGAGCATCCCGTGGGCGAGCGCCTCGCCGAGGAAGGCCATCCCGCGGAGGACCACCCAGGTGCCGACGACGCCGCAGAGGACCGCGACGAGGACGCCGCCGAGGAGGGCGCGCTGGAGGAAGTCGAGAGCGAACGGCTCGAGGATTCCGGCGAGGAGGCTGGGCATGGTGCCCGACCGTACACGATAATGAGAACAGTTATCACTCCTGTACGCTCGTCGGGATGGACGTCTCACCCCTGCCCGAGCCCCCGGTCCGCCTCCGAGGCGCTCAGGTCGACTTCGGCTCCCGCCGCGCTCTCGCGGGGGTCGATCTCGACGTCGCCGCGCGCTCGCTGACCGTGATCGCCGGGCCGAACGGCGCCGGCAAGTCGACGCTTCTGGAGGTGATTGCGGGAGTGCGTCCACTGACGTCCGGCACGCGGGACGTCACCGGAGCGATCGCCTTCGTGCCGCAGCGGGCGTCGATCCCGGACCTCCTCCCGGTGACGGTGCGCGACGTGGTCGCGGTGGGCACCTGGGGTCGGCTCGGCCGCCTCCGCCGCAGCGACGCGCGCGCGGCGGACGCGATCGCCACCGCGCTCGAGCGGATGGAGATCGCCGCGCTCGCCCGGGAGCCCTTCGCGGTGCTCTCCGGCGGTCAGCGGCAGCGGGCGCTCCTCGCCCAGGGGCTCGCCCGCGGGGCCGGCCTGCTGCTCCTGGACGAGCCCACTACCGGTCTCGATTCAGCGAGTGCGGAGCGGATCCGGTCGGTCCTGCGCGCGGAGGCGGACCGCGGCGCGACCGTGGTCTGCGTCTCGCACGACCCCGCCGTGCTGGCCGACGCGGACCGCGTCGTCGGACTCGTCGACGGGGCCCTCGCTCCGGCGGACCGATCCGTCACCCGCGGCCCGTGAGGCGGGGGCGCACGGGCCGTCCGTGACGGATCGCACCTGAGCGACGGGCCGCGGGCTGGGAGGATGGGGGGATGACCTCGACGCTGCTCGACCGGATGCCGACGCCCGACGCGGACGGGCGCGTCGACGACGACGCGGTCTACCTGGCCTTCACCGAGTGGGCGGAGTCGCGCGGCCTCCCGCTCTACCCGGCGCAGGACGAGTCCATGCTCGAGATCGCCTCCGGCTCCAACCTGATCCTCTCGACGCCCACCGGCACCGGGAAGTCGCTCGTCGCGATCGGCGCGCACGCCGCGGCGCTCGCCTCGGGACGCCGCAGCTTCTACACGGCGCCGATCAAGGCGCTCGTCTCCGAGAAGTTCTTCGCGCTGGTCGACGTCTTCGGCGCCTCCAACGTCGGGATGGTCACCGGCGACTCCTCGGTGAACGCCGACGCGCCGATCATCTGCTGCACGGCCGAGATCCTCGCGAACCTCGCGCTCCGGCACGGCGAGGACACCCCGGTCGACCAGGTCGTGATGGACGAGTTCCACTTCTACGCGGACCCGGCGCGCGGCTGGGCGTGGCAGGTGCCGCTGCTCACCCTCCCGCACGTGCAGTTCGTGCTGATGTCGGCCACCCTCGGCGACGTGACGGCGCTCGCCGCCGACCTCAGCCGCCGTACGGGCCGGGAGACCGCCCGGGTCACCGGCGTGGAGCGCCCGGTGCCGCTGCACTACTTCTACGAGATCGCGCCGATCCACGACTCCATCGAGGAGCTGCTCTCGACGAACCAGTCGCCGGTCTACGTCGTGCACTTCTCGCAGGCGGCCGCTCTCGAGCGTGCGCAGGCGCTCACCAGCGCGAACATCGCCACCCGCGAGCACCGCGACCGCATCGCCGAGGTGATCGGCGGCTTCCGCTTCACCACCGCGTTCGGCAAGACCCTGTCCCGGCTGCTCCGGCTGGGGATCGGCGTGCACCACGCGGGCATGCTGCCGAAGTACCGCCGCCTGGTCGAGCAGCTCGCCCAGCAGGGCATGCTGCGCGTGATCTGCGGCACGGACACCCTCGGCGTCGGCATCAACGTCCCGATCCGCACCGTGCTGCTCACCGCGCTGACCAAGTACGACGGCACCCGGACCCGCCAGCTCTCGGCCCGCGAGTTCCACCAGATCGCCGGCCGCGCCGGTCGCGCGGGGTACGACACCGCCGGGACCGTGGTCGTGCAGGCCCCCGAGCACGAGTCCGAGAACCGGAAGGCGCTCGACAAGATGGGCGACGACCCGAAGAAGCGGAGGAAGTGGGTCGCCAAGCGCGCGCCGCAGGGCTTCGTCAGCTGGGGCGAGCCGAGCTTCCGCAAGCTCGTCGACGCCGAGCCCGAGACGCTGACCTCGCACATGACGATCACGTCGGCGATGCTGCTGAACGTGATCGCCCGCGGCGGCGACGCCTACGCGAACGTGCACGCCCTGATCTTCGACAACCACGAGCCGTGGAAGCGGCAGCTGCAGCTCGCCCGCCGGGCGCTCGGCATCTACCGGACGCTGCGGGAGGCGGGCGTGGTCGAGCAGAGCGTCGGCGCCGACGGCGTGACCCGCATCCGCCTGACCGTCGACCTGCAGCCGAACTTCGCGCTCAACCAGCCGCTATCGCCGTTCGCGCTGGCCGTGTTCGACGTTCTCGACCCGGAGTCGCCGAGCTTCGCGCTCGACGTGATCTCGGTGCTCGAGGCGACCCTCGACGACCCGCGCCCGATCCTGGGGGCCCAGCAGTTCCAGGCCCGCGGCGAGGCCGTCGCCGCGATGAAGGCCGACGGGATCGAGTACGAGGAGCGGATGGAGCTGCTCGAGTCCGTCACGCACCCCAAGCCGCTCGAGGAGCTCCTCGAGGCGACCTTCGAGACCTACACCGCGGCGCAGCCGTGGGTGAAGGACTTCGAGCTCTCGCCGAAGTCGGTCGTGCGCGACATGTACGAGCGGGCGATGTCCTTCGGCGAGTACACCGCGTTCTACAAGCTCTCCCGCTCGGAGGGACTGGTGCTGCGCTACCTGTCCGACGCGTTCCGCGCGGCCCGGCAGACCATCCCCGACGAGCTGAAGAACGAGGAGCTGCACGACCTGATCGAGTGGCTGGGCGAGCTCGTGCGCCAGGTCGACTCCTCGCTGGTCGACGAGTGGGAGGAGCTGGTCAATCCGGCGCTCCACGCGGCGGACCAGGCGATCGTGCCGCCCGCTCCGCGCCGCCTCACCGCGAACCACCGCGCCTTCCGCGTGCTGGTGCGCAACGAGATGTTCCGCCGGGTGACCCTCGCCGCCCTCGACGACCACGAGGCGCTCGGCGAGCTCGACGCCGCCGCCGGCTTCGACGCCGACGCGTGGGGCGCCGCGCTGGACGACTACTACGACGAGCACGACAGCATCGGCATCGGGCCCGACGCCCGGGGGCCGAAGATGCTGCTCGTCACGGAGGAGCCGACGCAGTGGCTCGTGCGGCAGATCTTCGACGATCCGGCCGGCGACCACGACTGGGGGATCTCGGCGACCGTCGACCTCGCCGAGTCGGACGAGCATGGTGCGGCCGTCGTCCGCGTCACCTCGGTCGGCCGCCTGGACTGATCAGCGGCCGCGCTTCTCCCGGCGCTGCATCTCGGCGGCGATGTCCGCCTCGGTGATCTCCTTGCGGGCGGGACCCCAGATCGACGCGGCCTGGCCGACGACGCCGATCCCGATCCCGATCATCGGCCAGATCGGCCAGAAGTAGCCGTCGGCCCCTGTGCCGACCCAGACGGCGGTCGTGATCGCCGAGACGCTCGCCCATCCGCCGACCGATCCCAGGAAGTCGCGGCGCCGCTTGACCTCGCGCACAGCGAGCGCGCGCTCGGCGTCCTCGACGCGGGCGGTCTCCACCTCCTCGCCGGAGGCGGCCGCCGGGACGACCTCCGCGGACCGGTCTCGCCGGGCGGACGGGTCCGGAGTTCCCCACTCGTTCGTCATGCGGCCAGCCTACGCACGGGCCGTCGGCAGCGGTACGCGGGCTTCAGGCGGCGGTACGCGGGCTCAGGGGGCGGCCGCCTGCTCCGGCTGGCAGTGCGGGCACCACCAGGTGCGGCGCTGCTCGGGGTCGTCGCGGACCTCGTCGCGGACGAGCACCGTCGTGCCGCAGCGCAGGCACGGGCGCCCGGCGCGCCCCGCGACCCAGTGCCGCTCGCCGCGGCGGGTGTCACCGGTGGTGGTCTGAAACATCCCCGGGATCGTGACGGAGGCGCGGAGGCCTCTCGCCGCGGTCGCCACGAGGGCGCGGACGTCGAGGGAGCCGATCGGCCGCCAGGGCCAGACCCCGCGGAGGAAGCAGACCTCGTTGGCCCAGAGGTTGCCGAGGCCCGCGAGGCAGCGCTGGTCGAGGAGTGCGGCGACGACGGGCCGGTCCGGGAGGCGGGAGAGGCGCCGGACGGCCTCGTCGGCGTCCCAGTCCGCGCGGAGCGGGTCGGGCCCGAGGTGCCCGACGGTGCGCGGCTCGTCGCGGGTGGCGAGGAGCTCGACGACCGGGAGGTCGATGCCCCACACGGTCGAGTCGTCGTCGAGGCGGAGGCGGACGCGGACGTCCTTCTGCACCGAGCGGGGGACCGCTCGGCCGGGAGCGGTCACGGTCCAGGAGCCCTGCATCCGCAGGTGGGTGTGCAGGGTCGTTCCGCCGGAGAAGCGGGTGAGGAGGTGCTTGCCGTGGGTGTCGTGCTCGAGGATCCTCAGCCCGGCGAGGGAGGTGCCGGCCGCGTCCCCGGAGCGCAGCTCGCCCTCGAGGACGGTGCGGCCGTCCGCCGCCCGCCTGAGGCGGGCAGCGAGACGGTGCACACTGTCTCCCTCGGGCATCCCCGAACTCTAGGAGCCGGAGCTCGTCGAGGTCAGGGGTCGCGCGGGATCAGGCGCCGCGGTACGCCTGCTTGTAGACGCGCTCGGTGCCGTCGGGCGCGGTGACCTCGATGGTCGCCGTGCCGGCCTTGATGGGCTTGAAGACGGTCACGGTCTTGACCGTGAACGACTGGCCGGGCTTGACCGTCTTCTTCGTCTTGCTGCCGTACGCCGTCGTGATCTCGATCGAGACCGTCTCGTCGCCGTTGTTCACCGCCGACACCGTCAGCGTCCGCACGACGGCGAGGCGCTTGGTGGAGGCGGTGGTCGCGACGTCGATGACCGTGACGGGCTCGGGCTCCGGGTCCGTCTGGGTCTCGGGCAGGTCGAGGCCGACGACGACCGGGTCGTGGTCGCTGGAGCGGTACGCCGAGGTGTCGTAGAAGATCGTCGCGTTGTAGTCGTAGCGGCTGTACTCCAGTGCCACGGACTCGCCGCTGTTGATGTTCCAGGTGTCGACCCCGGTGACCGTCCTGTCGGCCGCGGGCGAGGCGAAGACGTGATCCAGCGAGCCGACCGCGCCGTCGAACGAGTACGAGTACTTGCCGTCCTTCGCACCCTGGTCGATGTAGCCGGCGTCGGTGATCACCTTCACCGGGTCCTCCTTCGAGTAGGCGTTGAAGTCGCCCAGCAGGTAGACGAGCTCGGTGGCCTTCTCGGTGCGGAGGCGGTCGGCGAAGGCGACGAGGGCGGTCGCCTGCTTCACGCGCGAGGCGTTCGAGGCGCCCTGGCCGTCGCCCTGGTCGGCGTCGGCGCCGGATCCGGAGCCCTTCGACTTGAAGTGGTTCACGATCGCGACGAACTCGCTGGCGCTGTCGCCGAGGAGGCGGAACTCCTGGGCGAGGGGCTTGCGGGCGTTCGAGAAGTTCACCGTGTCGTTGAGCACGACGGACTCGCCGACCGGCTCGATGACGGCCTTCTTGTAGATGAAGGCGGTGCGGATGACGTCCTCGTCCGCGAGCGCGGGGAGCGCTGCGGGGGAGGGTACGTAGGCCCAGACCTCGGAGCCGGCCGCCGTGTTCAGCGCGGCGGTCAGGGTGGCGAGGGCCTCGTCGCGCGGCTTGCCGAACTTGGCCGAGTTCTCGATCTCCTCGAGCGAGACGACGCCCGCGCCGAGGGTGTTGATCGCGGTCACGATCTTGGCCTGCTGGCGCTCGAGGTCATCGGCGTTCGCCGCTCCGCGGGCGTCGCAGCCGCTGTTGACCGTGACGGGGTCGCCGTCGCGGTCGGTGTAGAAGGTGCAGCCGGTGATCGAGTCGCCGGTGGTGGAGAAGTAGTTGAGCACGTTGAAGGACGCGATCGAGAGGTCGCCGCCGACGGCCTCGGGCTTCGCGGTCCGGGTGTTCGCGAAGGTCGCGGGCTGCACGTCGCCGGCGTTCTCGACGGTCAGCTGCGTGGTGGGCTGGAAGGCCCAGCCGCCGTTGCGGTAGTCGAGGACGACGGGGCGGGTGAAGGTCGCCGGAGCACCCACGCGGATCGGCGCGGTGGTGGTGAGGTAGGGCAGCGGGATCGCCTTGTTCGCGGCGGCGCCGAGGAAGTTGATCGAGGCGCCGTCGTCGAGGGTGATCGCGCGGGCGGCGTTGTCGGCGACGACGGCCGCGAGCTCCGGCGAGCCGGGGCGGGCGACCTCGGTCGGCGTGAGCAGCGGGGACGTGCCGGCGGCGAGGCCGACCGAGCCGAAGCTGTTCAGGTCGAAGGTGTCGGTGACCGTGTAGGCGCCCTGCGGAGCGATCAGCATGCTCTCGAGCACCTCGCGCTCGGCGGCGGTGCGGGGGAGCGCGACGGCGGCCGGGACCGGCGCTGCGGCGGCGTCGTCGAGCTTCACGACGGTCGCGGCCGAGGTCGGGGTGAGCTCGGTCAGGCCGTTGTACTCGCTCACCTCGCCGGTGATGCGCAGGTGGTCGCCGATCGCGACCGACCCGACGGAGGCGGAGGAGAAGACGAAGACGGCGTCGGAGGCCGTGCGCGAGCTCTCGCCGCCGGTGCCGGGGGTCTGGATGACGTAGCCGTTGTAGCCGCCGGACGGGTAGCGCGCGGTGACGACGCCGGAGGTGGTGACGGTGCTGCCGACGAGCGGCGACGCGTCGCCGGTGCCCTGGATCTCCGCGATGGAGACGGCCGGGATCTCGGCCGGCGGGGTGGTCGGCGGGGTAGTCGTCGGCGGCGTCGTGGGCTCGGGCTCGGATCCTCCGCCCGCGGCCTGCGGGGTCGGTGCGCCGAGCGCGAAGTCGGCCGAGTTGACGTCGGTGTCGCCGGTGGCGGTGTCTGCGCGGGCGATCGTCTGGGTGAGGGAGGGCACCGTGGCGACGGACGACTCGAAGGTGTTCGAGGTGCCGTAGCCGACGAGGTCGATCACCGCGTCCGGCTGGGCGGCGGCGCCGGTGGGCGGCGCCACGAGCGCCGAGGTCCCGTCGACGAGGAAGAGGGTGCCGCCCGCGGCGGCCATGTTGAGGCCGTTCGCGCTCTGGTCGGGCGTCGGCAGGGCCGCGCCGTTGGTGCCGTTGCTGGCGCCGGCGAGCAGGAAGTGGCCGCCGGCGGGCACCGAGCCGGTGAGCGGCACGGTCGTGGTGGGGTTCGCGGTGCCGGTCGCCGAGCGGTACTGGATCGAGAGGCCGCCGAGGGCGATCTCGGCGGCGGTGGGGTTGTAGAGCTCCACGTAGCGGTTGCTGAACGCGGCACCGGCGGAGCCTCCGCGGGCGAAGACCTCGCTGATGACGAGCTCGTCGCCCGAGGGCGCGGCCGCGGCGGAGGTCGCGACCAGCGGAGCGGCCGCCAGGGCCAGTCCGGTCAGGGCCGCCAGGCCGAGCCCGCGCCTCCGGCGGCGGTCGGGCGGGGTGGGAGAGTCGGGCATGGTGGTCCTCTCGATCGCCGCTCGGAAGAGCGGTCGCAGCGTCGTCGCCGCGCGGCGCGGCCGGCGCACCCCCGGAAGGGGCACGCATGGTCACGCTATGCAGTGCGGGTGCCCGGCCTGTGAACCGGACGTTTCATGAACGTAAACTCATCCACCGACATCGGGGCGCGCGGGTGCCGCTCGCGGCGCGTTCGCGGCTTCGCGGGCCACACTCGTCGGATGATCTCCTTCGAGCTGGCCCGTGCCCTGCGCACGGCGGGCGTGCGCTGGACGCCCCGCACCGGTGACCGCTTCCGCATCGAGCGGGAGGGCTTCGACGGCGACGTCTTCACCGTCAGCGACATGACCATCGAGGCGCACGAGTACCCGAGCGGGACCGTCCTCGGCTTCAACGGCACCACGGAATGGGCGCTCGACTCCGTCTCCCTGGAGGACTCGCTCTGGCTGCCGCGGGAGGACCAGCTGCGCGAGCTCCTCCGCGGGACCTTCCGCTCCCTCCGTCGCCTCGCCGAGCCGGAGACGCGGTTCGCCGTCGAGGTCGAGCTCGGCGGCCGGGCGCGGACCTTCGAGGACGCGGCGGCCGAGAACGCCTACGCGGAGGCGCTGCTCGCGCTGGTCAGCTCGGTCGCGGTCGACCTCGACGACGTGGACGAGCTGGACGCGGCCGACGAGCCCGACCGGGCGGCCGAGCGGGCCTGAGGCTCCGTCTGACCCCGACCCTCCGCATCCGGCGGGGCTAGGACGCCGCCTTCTCCGCCGCCGCGGTCTTCTTCGGGGTCCGCTTCTTCGCAGGCGCGTCGGCGCCCTTCTCCGTGTCGGCCTTCTTCGCCGCGGGCTTCTTCTTCGCGGCGGTCGTCGCCGGAGCCTTCGCCGCCTTCTTCGGGGCGGGCTTCGTCGCGGCCTTCTTCTCGGCGGGAGCCTCCTCCGCCGGCGCGCCCTTCGCCCCGCGGCTGCGCTCGACCGAGCGCTTGAGCGCCTCCATCAGGTCGAGCACCTCGCCGCCGCCCTCCTCCTCCGGCGCCTCGCCGAAGGTCGCGGCGGTGTCGAGGGCGTCGCCCTGCTCGATCTTGGCGTCGATCAGCGTGCGCAGCTCCTCCTGGTACGCGTCGTGGAACTTCGCGGCGTCGAAGTCCTCGGAGTAGGAGTCGACCAGGTGCGCCGACATCTCGAGCTCGCGCGCCGCGATCCGGGTGCTGCCCTCCAGCGACGGGAACTCGACCTCCCGCACCTCGTCCGCCCAGAGCAGGGTCTGCAGCATCAGGAGCTTGCCGCGCACGCGCAGCGCGGCGAGGCGGGTCTTCTGCCGCAGCGCGAACTCGACGATCGCGGTGCGGTCCGTCTGCTCGAGGGTGCGGCGCAGCAGGACGTAGGCCTTGGGGGAGGAGGAGTCGGGCTCCAGGATGTAGGCGCGGTCGAACATGATCGGGTCGACCTGCTCGCTGGGCACGAACTGCACGACGTCGATCTCGCGGTCGCGCTCCTCCGGCAGCGCCTTGAGCTCGTCCTTGGACAGGACCACGGTGCGCTCGCCGTCGTCGTAGGCCTTGTCGATGTGGTCGAAGGTGACGACCTCGCCGCAGATCTCGCACTTGCGCTGATACCGGATCCGCCCGCCGTCCTTGTCGTGGACCTGGTGCAGCGGGATGTCGTGGTCCTCGGTCGCGCTGTAGATCTTCACCGGCACGTTGACCAGGCCGAAGGTGATCGCGCCCTTCCAGATGGCTCGCATGCGCCCAGTGAACACCGTGTCCCCCGGCCGCCGGAAGCCCTGTCGGACGCGAGGGAGCCCCCGACCGTCGAAGGGACCCGCTGCAGCGGGTGGTCTCGACGGTCCGGGGTCCCCCCAGGGCGGAACGACGGTGCCGTCCGGTCGTCGCGCGGGGCGACGGCCGGACGGCACCGGGGCGGTGGCGGCTAGGCGCGCTCGGCGCGCCGGCGGCGCAGCGCGGCGAGCAGGAGCCCGCCGACGCCGCCGGTGATCAGCAGTCCGCCGAGGCCCAGCGGCAGGCCGACGTCGGCTCCCGTCGAGGCCAGGGGCGGGCGGCCGCCGGGGTGCGGCGCCACGGCGGTCGGCGTGCTGCTCGGGGTGGGAGCGGCCGTCGGCGCGGTGGTGGGCGCGGTCGTCGGGGCGACGGTCGGCTGCGCGGTCGGAGCGACGGTCGGCTCGGCGGTCGGGGCCACGGTGGGCTCCGGCGTCGGGGTCGGCGTGGTCGGGTCCTTCTCGGCGTCGATCGCGGAGGTGTCCGCGGCGAACGAGGCGGTCACGAAGGCGATGGCCTTCGACGTGATGCCGAGCGCCTCCTGGTTGATGTTGTCGATGTCGTCGGCGGCGGAGTGGTAGTTCGGGTCGTGCGTGATGCCGGCGGTGCCGCCGAACAGCGCGACCTCCTCCTCCGTCTTGACGTCGTCGGCGCCGGTGAAGACGCCCGAGGACGGGATGCCGACCGAGATGAAGCCGTCGTAGTCGCTGCGTCCGTCGAACGCGGTGTCGATCCAGGGCTGGTCGATCGAGTCGAAGTAGTCGGTGAACGCCTTCTCGGTCGCGATCGAGCCGGCGGGCACGTCCACGGGGGCCTCGTAGGTGGACTGGTCCGCGTCGTAGACGGAGATCACGTAGTTCGGCGAGGCGACCATGTCGAAGTTCATGTAGGTCGCGATCTTCGAGGCGTCCTCCTCCGTCAGGGAGTCGACGTAGGTGTAGGAGCCGACCAGGCCCACCTCCTCGGCGCCCCACCAGGCGAAGCGGACCGCGTTGGTCGTGTCGCCCGCGGCGGCCAGCTGCACGGCCGTCTCGAGCAGCGTCGCGGATCCGGAGCCGTTGTCGTTGATGCCGGGGCCGGCGGGCACGCTGTCGAGGTGCGCGCCGAGCATGACCACGTTGTCGTGGTCGCCGCCCGGGGTCTCCGTGACGATGTTGAAGGTCTCCACCTCGGTCGTCGTCTGGTCGATGAGGACCGAGACGCTCGCGGGGAGTGACGCCAGCAGCGCCTGACCCTCGGCCTGCGTGACGCCGACGCCGGGGACGGCGGCCTCGTCCTGTCCGCCGAACGTCCCGTTGAGGGCGTCGCTCGGCGCGTTGTCGTAGATGATGATCGCGGCGGCGCCGGCGGCACCGGCGGCGACCGACTTCTCGAGGAAGCTGCAGGAGCCGCGGCTGACGAGCGCGACCTTCCCGGTGGCGTCGAGGCCGGTCCAGGCGTCCGTGGTGCAGCCGAGCGGATCGACGGGGGCGATGAGCTCACCGGTCACGCCGCCCTCGGGCGTCGACGGAGTGAACTCCATCGGGGTGCCGACGGCGCCGGTCCCGGTGGTCAGCGTGAACGCGTCGATCGTCTGCGTCGCGGTGGTGAAGTCCTGGCGCTGCGTCGTGTAGCCGGCGCCCGCGAGGACCTTCTCCACGTACTCGCCGCTCAGCTCGTAGCCCGGGGTGCCGATCGCGCGGGTGCCGCCGTTGGCGTCCGCGATCGACTGGAGCGCCTCCAGGTGGGTCATGATGCCGTCGACCGTGACGGTGTCGGCGAAGTCGACCGGCTCGACGGCGCTCGCCGTCGGCGCGAAGGCGAAGCCGGCGACGAGGGCGCCCGCTCCGATCATCGCGCTCGAGCCGATCAGCGAGCGGCGTCGGCGGCCGCTCGGGGTGTTCGTGGTGGTTCGCGCCACTGGGGCTCCCTCTCCTCGAGAACGGGCCGCCGCGTCGGCGGCCCCGACGCGCACCTCCCGAAGACTGGGAGGGGATCGCGTCCTCTGCGAGGGTATTCACAGGAAACGGTGCGGCCCAGTCCCCCCTGCCAGATTTCATCCGGACGAAACACGGACCGGGCCGGCGGGTCGGTCAGGCTGTCGCCGGGCTCTCGGCCCACTCGCGGAGCATCGCGAGCGTCTCCTCCGGACGGTCGCGGTGGGGGCTGTGACCTGCGCCGGCCACGACCGCGTACCGGATGCGCGGATTCGCGCGCAGCACCAGGGCGGCGAGGGAGGGAGGGAGCAGCGTCTCGACCTGCGGATCGCCGGCCAGCACGAGGACCGGCGGGCGGAGGCCCGGCAGGTCCGCCAGCAGGTCCCACGGATCGTTGTCGTCGATCGTCGCCGCCACCGCGGCCGGATCGGCGGCCCGCACCGCGGCGAGCTTCTCGGCCCGGTCCCGCTCGTCCCAGAGCGGCTGCGCGACAGCGAGCTCCTCGGCCGAGACCACGAGACCGGCGAGCTCGCCCGCGCGGACGGCGGCCCGCTGCTCCGGGGCGAGCCGGAGCACCGGGTCCAGCAGCGCCAGGCGCCCCGCCCAGCCGGACTCGCGGGCGGCGGCGCGCACCGCGACCGCTCCGCCGAGCGAGTGCCCGACGACGAGGTCGAACGGTCCCCGCGCGAGGGCGTCGTCGGCGTAGGCGTCGTGGCGGGCGGAGCCGCCGCGCGGCCCGTCGCCGTGTCCGCGCAGGTCGGGAGCGGAGACGCTCCAGCCCGCCGCGGTCAGCTCGCGGCTCAGCCGCCACCAGGTGCGGCCCGAGCCGCCCAGGCCGTGCAGGAGCAGGACCCTGCCCGCCGTCATCGCCGGAGCCTCAGTCGAAGCGCGGGTCGCGGCCGGTGCGCTCACCGGTCGCGAGCCCGGCGATCGCGGCGAGGTCCTCGTCGTCGAGGGCGAAGCCGAAGACGTCCAGGTTCTCGCGGATCCGCTCCGGCGTCACCGACTTCGGGATCACGACGACGCCGAGCTGCACGTGCCAGCGCAGCACCGCCTGCGCCGGCGAGACGCCGTGCTTCGCGGCGACGCGGGCCAGGGCAGGCTCGTCGAGGAGGCGCCCGCGTGCCAGCGGCGACCAGGCCTCGGTGACGATCCCGTGGGCGGTGTCGAAGGCGCGCAGCTCCTCCTGGGGCAGCCGCGGGTGCAGCTCGACCTGGTTGATCGCGGGCACCACTCCCGTCTCGTCGAGCAGGCGCTGCACGTGCTCCTCGGCGAAGTTCGAGACGCCGATCGAGCGGGCCCGCCCCTCGCTCTGCAGGCGCTCGAGGGCACGGTAGGTGTCGACGTAGCGGTCGCGCGAGGGGATCGGCCAGTGCACGAGGTAGAGGTCGACGTAGTCGGTGCCGAGCAGCTCGAGGCTCCGGTCGAAGGCGGCGAGGGTCTCGTCGAAGCCGTGGTCGTCGTTCCAGACCTTGGTCGTCACGAAGACCTGCTCGCGGGGGAGGCCGCTCGCGCGGATCCCCTCGCCGACTCCGCGCTCGTTGCCGTAGAGGGTGGCGGTGTCGACGTGCCGGTAGCCGGCCTCCAGGGCGACGGCGACCGTGCGGGCCGCCTCCTCGTCGCCGATCTTGTAGACGCCGAGCCCGAGCTGGGGGATCGCGCGGCCGTCGTTGAGGGGGATCAGGGGGACGCTCATGCCTCCCATGCTGGCACGCGCCTCAGACGCTCCAGTCGAGCTCGCCGTGCGGTCCCACGTGCACGTCGTCCTCGATCAGCGCCGCGAGACCGGCCACCCCGAAGAGGAGGCGTCGCTCGGCGCGCTCCGCGTCGCTGCGCTCGTCGATGCCGCGCGCGGCGAAGTGCACGTCGTGGCCCGCCTGCAGGCCCTCGACGCCGAGCCGGCCGCGGAGCGCGCGCACGGGGCGCCGGCCGATGCCGAGTCCGCGCCAGAGGGAGCCCGTCTCGAGGACCACCGCCGTCTCGGAGGCGACGACCCCGTGCTGCTCGCGGTGCGCGGTGAGCTGCCACCCGTAGCCGAGGTGGTGCAGGCGGGTCGAGTGCGGGCCGCGCCAGGCGTGCGAGGACTCCTCGCGGCGGAAGTAGACGGGACTCGGGCGGAAGGACCCCTGCCAGAGCGCGGCGGCGAGCTCCGTGCACCACTCCGGGGTCTCCGGATCGGACCAGGGGTCGAGGAGGTCGGTCCGGGCGGCGGCGCGCCGGTGCTCGCGCACCAGCTCCTCCGCGTCCTCCCGCAGTCCCATGCCGTCCCCTCGTCGTCGTGGGCCTTCACCCTAGGGTGCCCGACAGGCGCGGGACAACCGGGGTGGCGGCCTAGGAGGGCAGCGTGACCGGCTCGGTGTCGGGCAGCGGGCTGGCGTCGCGCCCGCGGAGATCCGGGTGGTAACGGCGGCCGAGCAGGGGCACCAGGAAGCCGACCAGGGCGAAGGCGGCGGCGACGACGATGGCGGCGGTCGGCCCGGCCTGGTCGATCTGCACGCCGGCGATCGCGGAGCCCAGCGCCGCGCCGATCAGCTGACCGGTGCCGACCCAGCCGTAGGCCTCCGCCGTGTCCGAGAAGCGCACGCTCGAGGCGGTGATCGCGAACAGAGCCGCGAGAGCGGGGGCGATGCCGATGCCCGCGAGGAACAGCGTGACGCACAGCCACCAGAAGTCGGTCGAGACCGCCGCCAGACCCATGCCGACCGTGACGATCAGCATCCGTCGCGCGGTCGCCCACCGGCTGATCGGGATGTGGCCGAGGGCGAGGCCGCCGACCAGGGACCCCGCCGCGAACACGGCGAGCACGACGCCCGACTCGACTCCGCCCTCGCCGAACACCGCGACCACGCCCGCCTCGACCGCCGAGCAGGCGCCGATGAGGAGGAAGCCGACGACCGTGGCCAGCAGCACCGGGGGCTTCGTGAGCACCACGCCGAGGCGGCGCTTCGAGCGCGGGATGCGGACGCGGCCCACCTCGGGCGAGGCGATGAACCAGATCCCGCCGCCGATCAGGAACGCGGCGGCGGTCAGGATGCCCGCGACCGTCGACACCTGGATCGACACGAGCGTCGCCAGCACCGGGCCGAGCACCCAGATGATCTCCTGCGCGGAGGCGTCGAGCGAGAAGAGCGGGGTCAGCTGCGAGCTGGTGACCATCTTGGGGTAGATGGTCCGCACGGCGGGCTGCACCGGCGGCATGCTCAGGCCGGCGACGAACCCGATCACGACGAACTGCCACACCTCGAGCGGGAGCACGGCCATCGCGATGATCGCGCCCGCGCAGACCACGAGGGTGATCGTCAGCACGCGGCGCATTCCGAGCCGCCCCATCAGGCGGCTGGTCAGCGGCCCGGCGATGGCCTGCCCGATCGACATCGAGCCGAGCACCAGGCCGGCGGCGGCGTAGGAGTGGTGCACCCGCTCCACGTGCAGGAGGAACGCCAGCGAGAGCATGCCGAACGGGAAGCGCGCGGTCAGCTGCGCGAGGATGATGCGCCCCACCCCGGGGGTCTTCAGGAGATCGGTGTAGCTGCCCACCGGACGACACTAGCGCTCCGGAGGGGACTGCGGTTCGTCGAGGGAGACCGCTGCCCGAGGGCCCCTCGACGGGTCGCGGTTCCCTCGGCGGAGGGGCGCGTCAGCCGGCCAGCACCTTGCGGATCCGCTGCAGCGACACGCTCTCGGCGGTGCCGAGCGACTGCGCGAAGAAGCTCACCCGCAGCTCCTCGATCATCCAGCGGGCGCGCGCGATCCGCTCCGGGGCGTGCGCGGGCAGCGGCACGACGCCGCCTGCCGAGCGGTAGAGCTCCTGGGCCGCCTGCACCTCGTTCAGCCAGACGCGGTCGCGCCCGACGTTCTCGGCGATCTTTCCGAAGCGCTCGGTGATCCCGCCGAGGTAGCGCGGGAGGTGCCGCAGCCGCTCCACTCCGGTCGCCGAGACGAAGCCCGGGTAGACCAGACCGGAGAGCTGCTCCCGCGCATCCGTGAGGGCGGGCAGGAGCGCCATGCTCGTCGAGGCCTTGAGCGCCTTCTCGACGCCCCGGGCGGTGGTGAGGATCGTCGTGACCGTCTTCACGGTCTCGAACATCGCGTCCATGACGCTCGCCGAGACCCGGTCGCGCACGGCGTCGAACTCGGCGCGGAGGAAGAGCATCCCGTCGGGCTTCATCCGCCAGAGGACCGCGTCGACGCAGGCGAGCAGGCAGTCGGTGAAGAGCGCGGTCGTGTTCTGGTACGGGCTCTGCGCGAGCACGAGCTTCTCGTTCGAGGTGAGGTGCTGCTGCACGTAGGCGACGGGGCTCGGCGTCGCGAGCAGGAGGAGGCGGCGGACGCCTCTCGGGTGCTCGCGCGCCTGGTCCTCGGCCGTGGCGAGCAGGCGGATCGAGACAGAGTCGCCGTCGTCGATCAGGGCGGGGTAGGCGCGGATGGTGTTCCCGCCCTGCCGGGTGTCGGTGACGCGGGGCAGCTCCGGCATGTCCCAGGTCTTCAGACCCCGGCGCTCGAGCGCGTCGGGGACCCGGGCCTCGACCACGCGGGCGACCTCGTCGCGGACCCGACCGCGCAGGCGCTCGGCCAGCGGGGCGAGCTCCTTGCCGGCGGCGATCGTGCGCCCCCGCTCGTCGGCGACGGCGAAGGTGACCCGCAGGTGCGAGGGGATGCGCTCGAGGTCGAAGTCCTCGGGCTGCACCACCACGCCGGCCTCGCGGCGGATCGCTCCGGCCAGGGTCGCCGCGAACGACTCCGTCGGCGGATTCGGCACGTCGTGCGGCAGGGACGCGGTGAGCTTGCGCGCCCAGTCGTTCGCGGGCACCACGTTCCGGCGCAGGTGCTTGGGCAGCGCCTTGATCATCGCGGTGACCAGCTCGGCCCGGAGCCCCGGCACGAGCCAGTCGAAGCCGAGGGGCGTCACGCGGGGCAGGAGGGCGAGCGGCACGTGCACCGTCACTCCGTCCTCCTCCGTCCCCGGCTCGAACCGGTACGAGAGGCGGAAGCGCTGGTCGGCCTGGCGCCACTGCGTGGGGAACGCGGTCTCGTCGATCTGCTCCGCGTCCTCGGGGAGGAGCGTCTCCTGCGTCATCGTCAGCAGGTCGGGCTCGTCGTGCTGGGTCGTCCGCCACCAGGAGTCGAACGAGCGCACCGAGGTGATGTCGCGGGGGAGTCGGCGGTCGTAGAAGTCGAACACGGCCTCGTCGTCGACGAGCAGGTCGCGGCGGCGCGTGCGCTCCTCCAGCCGCTCGAGCTCGGCCCGCAGGGCCCGGTTCTTGCGGTCGAAGGCGTGGCGCGACTCCCACTCGCCCTCGACGAGGGCGTGCCGGATGAACAGCTCGCGGGCGTACGAGGCGTCGATCCGCGAGAACTGCACGCGGCGGCGGGCGATGATCGGCACGCCGTAGAGCGTGACCTTCTCGTAGGCGACGGCCGCGCCCTGCGCCTTCTCCCAGTGCGGCTCGCTGAACTGCCGCTTGACGAGGTCGCCCGCGATCGCCTCGGCCCAGGCCGGATCGATCGCGGCGTTCGAGCGGGCGAAGAGGCGGCTGGTCTCGACCAGCTCGGCGCTCATCACCGCGTCGGGGAGCTTCTTGGCCAGGGCGCTGCCGGGGAAGATCGAGAACTTCGCGTTGCGGGCGCCGATGTACTGCACGTTCTGGCGCTCGCGGCTCTTCGCCGCGCGCTGCGCCTGCTGCGAGGTGGTGTCCTTGATGCCCAAGTGCGAGAGCAGGCCGGCCAGGAGGCTCCGGTGGATCCCGTCGGGGTCGACCTTCGGCTCGCCCAGCTCGAGCTTGAGGGGGCGCGCGAGCTGGCGCAGCTGGCGGAACACGTCCTGCCACTCGCGCACGCGCAGGTAGTTGAGGTACTCGGCCTTGCACAGGCGCCGGAAGGCGCTCGAGGAGAGCTCCTCCTGCTTCTCCTCCACGTAGTTCCAGAGGTTCAGCAGGGTGAGGAAGTCGCTGGTGGGATCGACGAAGCGCGCGTGCTGCTGGTCGGCCTGCGCGCGGCGCTCGAGAGGGCGCTCGCGGACGTCCTGGATCGTGAGGCCCGCGACGATCGCCATCACCTCGCGGCTGACGCCGTGGCGGCGCGACTCGATCACCATCCGGCCGAAGCGCGGATCGATGGGGAGCCGCGCGAGGTCGCGCCCGATGCGCGTGAGCTGCGGCGCGGCCTCCGCCCCCTTGCGCGGGACGCCGCTCGAGTGCGCGCTCGGCGGCGTGCCGCGCACCGGAGCGGCGTCTCGCGGCGCGGCGGAGGGGGAGCCGGGGACGCGGAGGGCGCCGAGCTCCGTGAGCAGGTCGAGGCCGTCCTTGATGCCGCGGGAGTCGGGCGGAGTGAGGAACGGGAACGAGGCGATGTCGCCCAGTCCGAGCGAGATCATCTGCAGGATGACCGCGGCCAGGCCCGTGCGCAGGATCTCGGGATCGGTGTACTCGGGGCGGCGGAGGTAGTCCTCCTCGGAGTAGAGGCGGATCGCGATGCCCGCGCTGGTGCGGCCCGAGCGGCCGGAGCGCTGGTTCGCGGAGGCCTGCGACACCGCCTCGATCGGCAGCCGCTGCACCTTCGAGCGCGCGCTGTAGCGCGAGATGCGGGCCGTGCCGCCGTCGATCACGTAGCGGATCCCGGGGACGGTGAGACTCGTCTCCGCCACGTTGGTCGCGAGCACGACGCGGCGGCGGACGCCGGGGGTGCGCCCCTTCTCGAAGACGCGGTGCTGATCGGCCGCCGACAGGCGCCCGTAGAGGGGGAGCACCTCGGTGCCCGGCAGATTCCGGCCCCGGATGGCGTCCTCGGCGTCGCGGATCTCGTTCTCGCCCGAGAGGAACACCAGGACGTCGCCCGGATCCTCGCGCGCCAGCTCGGCCAGGGCGTCGGCGATGCCGGTCATCAGGTCGCGGCTGCCGCTCGTCGCGTCGGGGACGTCGGTGTCGTCGTCCTCCTCCGGCTCCTCGGCGACCAGCGGGCGGTAGCGGATCTCGACCGGGTAGGTGCGGCCGGAGACCTCGATGATCGGCGCGGGCTCGCCGGCGGCGTCGGCGAAGTGGGCCGCGAAGCTCTGCGGGTCGATCGTCGCCGAGGTGATGATCACCTTCAGGTCGGGGCGCTGCGGCAGCAGGCGGTGCAGGTAGCCCAGGAGGAAGTCGATGTTGAGGCTGCGCTCGTGCGCCTCGTCGATGATGATCGTGTCGTACCGGCTGAGCATCCGGTCGTGGTTCATCTCGTTGAGCAGGATGCCGTCGGTCATCAGCTTGATCCGCGTCGAGGCGGACGCCTTGTCGGTGAACCGGACCTGGTAGCCGACCAGCCCGCCGACCTCGTCGTCGAGCTCCTCCGCGATGCGCTCGGCGATGGTGCGCGCGGCGATGCGCCGGGGCTGCGTGTGCGCGATGCTCTCGCGGCCGAGCTCCAGGCAGATCTTCGGCAGCTGGGTCGTCTTGCCCGATCCGGTCGCGCCGGCGACGATGACCACCTGGTGGTCGCGGATCGCGGCGGCGATGTCCTCGCGCCGCGCCGACACGGGGAGTTCGGGCGGGTAGCGGATGCTGAGCACGTCTGACATGAGCCCTCCATCCTACGCCGCGTGCGACAATGCCCTGTCTCGTGAATCATCGCGGGCCACCCTGCCCGGTCGGGCGCTTTGGCGCCGGTCGACCGCGGCGCACGATCCCGTGGAGCACCCCGATGAATCCGCAGTCCCTGCTGGTCGTGCTGAACATCGTGCTGCTGCTCTTCGCGATCCGGGGCGTGCTGTCGAACCCGAGGCTCTCGAAGGTCGCGAAGGTCTCCTGGGTGGCGTTCATCGTGATCGCGCCGTTCATCGGCAGCCTCGCCTACCTGGCGGTGGGCCGTCGCGGCGGGAGCGGCGGAGGCGGCACGGTCGTGCGCGGCACGGAGCGGCCGTCGGGCTGGTTCTTCGAGCGCTGAGCGGCCGGGCGGGCCGGCGGCGGGGGAGACCCGCGGACCTCGGCGTCCCGCGGACCTCCTGACCCTCCGTCCCGCGGCAACCCCCTGACCGGAGGCTCCGCCCACGTCTAGCGTGGGGCGCATGGCCGATCGTCTGCGCTCCAGTGTCAGCCCCTACCTCCGCTCGCACGCGGACAATCCGGTCGACTGGTTCCCCTGGGGCGAGGAGGCGTTCGCCGAGGCGGTGCGCCGCGACGTCCCGGTGATGGTGTCGATCGGCTACTCCACCTGCCACTGGTGCCACGTGATGGCGCGGGAGTCGTTCTCGGATCCGGTGCTCGCCGCTCGGCTGAACGCGGACTTCGTCGCGGTGAAGGTCGACCGCGAGGAGCATCCGGACGTCGACACGGCCTACCTGACGGCCGCGAGCGCGTTCACCCGGCAGCTCGGCTGGCCGCTGACGGCCTTCGCCACCCCCGCCGGCGAGACCTTCTTCGCCGGCACCTACTTCCCGCCGCGCGCCGTCGGCGGCGTGCCCGCCTTCTCCGACGTCCTCGACGCGGTCTCGGAGGCGTGGCGGCTGCGGCGCGACGAGGTGCAGGCGACGGCGGGGGGCCTGGCCGCGGCCCTGCGCGAGGCGACCGCGGCGCTGCCCGCCGACTCCGCGCTGCCCGGCGACGCCGAGCTCGACGGCGCCGTCCGCGCACTCGCGGACGAGGAGGACCGGGTGCACGGCGGCTTCGGCGGCGCCCCGAAGTTCCCGGTGGCTCCCGTGCTCGGGTTCCTGGCCTCGCGGCCCTCGGGAGCGGCGCTCGCCGAGCGCACGCTGCTCGCGCTGGCCGCGTCCCCGCTCCGCGACCGCGACGGGGGCTTCTTCCGCTACGCGACGCAGGCCGACTGGAGCGATCCGCACTACGAGCGGATGCTGTACGACAACGCGCAGCTGCTCGACGTCGCGGCCGTCCTGCTCGGGCACGACGGCGCCCGGGTGGAGGAGCTGACCGGGATCGCGAAGGGCCTCGCCGCGTTCCTCCTGACCACTCTCGAGCGGCCGGGCGGCGGCTTCGCATCGGCGCAGGACTCGGAGAGCATCGTCGACGGCCAGCGCTCGGAGGGCGGCTACTACCTCGCCGAGGACCGGTCCCGCCTCGCGCCTCCCGCTCTCGACGAGAAGGTCGTCACCGGCTGGAACGGCCTGGCGATCCGCGCGCTCGCCCGCGCCGGACGCGTGCTCGGACGGGAGGAGTGGCTCGACGCCGCCCGGCGCGCGGCGGACGCGGTGCTGCAGCGGCACCTCGTCGACGGCCGCGTCGCGGTGCGCGCCTCCCTCGACGGTGCCGTCTCCGCGGCCCGCCCGGCGCTGGAGGACCTCGGGATGCTGGCCGGCGGGCTCCTCGAGCTCGCCCTGGCGGAGGGCCGCCCGCTCTACGCGGTCGCGGCGCGCACCCTGATCGACGGCGCGCTCGACGCGGCCGACGGCCCGCTGCCGTTCGCGCTGCCCGGGGGAGGGGACCCGGCGCTGACCGCGCGGGGACTCCTGCTCGCGGCCGACCCCTCCGAGGGCGCCTACCCCTCCGGCCTGTCGGCGACGGCGGACGCGGCGCACGAGCTGTACCTGCTCACCGGATCGCAGCGCTACCGGGAGGCGGCCGAGGCGGTCGTCGCCTCGATCGCTCCGGGCGCGGTCCGCCAGCCGATGGGCTTCGGCGCCGTGCTCGGGCTCGCTTCGCGGCTGGCTCGCCCGGTGCGGCAGATGGTCGTCGTAGGCCCCGGAGCGGCGGAGGCGGTGCAGGGCGCCCGGTCGGCCGGGATCGGCGTGCTGGTCGGCGTGTCCGACGAGGGCGCCCGGGACTGGGCGGACGCGGGCTTCGAGCTGTTCGAGGGGCGGATCTCGCGGGAGGGGCTGCCGACCGCCTACTCCTGCGAGGCCTTCGTCTGCGCCCTGCCGACGACCCGCCTCCCGGAGGAGCTGCTCACGCGGCCGTGACCACCAGCGGCGCCGCGGGGTCGGCGGCCCACTCGTTGAGCGAGCCGTCGTAGACGACCGCCGTGTGGACTCCGAGCACCGCCAGTGCGAGTGCATCGGCCGTCGCGGCGATCCCGCCCCCGCAGTAGAGGACGATCCGCTCGGCCTGGAGAGCGTCTCCGAACAGCGACCGCAGCCGCTCCGGCGGCAGGAGCGTGTTGTCGGCGCGGTCGACGAGCCGCCCGGCGGGGACGCTCCGCGAGCCCGGCAGGTGTCCGAGGCGGGGGCGGCGCCCCTCCTCCCCGGTGAACTCCTTCGGCGGGACCGCGCAGACCAGCGCCCCGGGAGCCTCGCCGCGCACAACCCTCTCGACGCCGGCCTTGTCGATCCAGAGCGGCCGCTCCTCGCGCACGCTGATGCCTCCGCTCACGGCGGGCTCGACGTGCCCCGTCTCGATCGGGCGCTCCTCCCGCCGCCAGGCCGGGAGCCCGCCGTCGAGCACCGCGACGGCGTCGTGCCCGGCCGAGCGCAGCAGCCACCACACGCGCGAGGCCCACTGGCCGACCGCGGAGTCGTACACGACGACCACCGAGTCGTCGTCGATGCCGAGCGCGGCGGTCGCGGCGGCGAAGCGCTCCGGGTCGAGCCGGGTGAAGGGCAGGGGAGCCGCCGGATCCGACAGCTGCTCGAGCAGGTCGCCGAACACGGCGCCGGGGACATGCCCCTCGAGGAGGTACTGCTCGTCGCCGCTGAGGTAGCCGGGCCGCCCGTCGAAGCCGGGCACGAGCAGCACGCTGGCGTCGACGACGACGAGGTGCTCGCGGCCGAGCTGGTCGGCGAGCCACTGGGTCGAGACGATCGGCCGGGCGAGGTACGGGACGGAGGAGGTGCTCACCCGCCCCACGCTAGGCGCGACCGCCGACATGTGCGCCCGCGTGCGTCACGCACGGTCACGGACGCCACGGGCGCTCAGCACTCGATGACGTTGACCGCGAGGCCGCCCTCGCTCGTCTCCTTGTACTTCGACGACATGTCGATGCCGGTCTGGCGCATCGTCTCGATGACCGCGTCGAGCGAGACGCGGTGGTCGCCGTCGCCGTGCAGCGCGAGGCGGGCTGCGCTCACCGCGGTGGAGGAGGCGATCGCGTTCCGCTCGATGCACGGGATCTGCACGAGGCCGCCGACCGGGTCGCAGGTCAGTCCGAGGTGGTGCTCCATCGCGATCTCGGCCGCGTTCTCGACCTGGCGCGGAGTGCCGCCGAGCACCGCGCAGAGCGCTCCGGCGGCCATCGCGCAGGCCGAGCCGACCTCGCCCTGGCAGCCCGCCTCCGCACCGGAGATCGAGGCGTTCGTCTTGCAGAGCGAGCCGATCGCGGTGGCGGTGAGGAGGAAGCGGCGCAGCCCCGCGCGGTCGGCGCCCGGGACGAAGCGGAGGTAGTAGTGCCCGACGGCGGGGATGATGCCCGCCGCTCCGTTCGTCGGAGCCGTCACGACGCGCCCGCCCGCGGCGTTCTCCTCGTTCACCGCGAGGGCGAAGGCGTGGAGCCACTCCACCGAGGTCGCGCGGGCGCGGTCGAGAGGGTCCTCCTCGAAGGCCTCGAGGCGCTCGCGCAGCACCGAGGCGCGGCGGCGGACGCCCAGGCCGCCCGGCAGCACGCCGTCGGTCGCCAGGCCGTGCTCGACGCAGGCGGCCATGGCGTCCCAGATCGCGTCGAGGCGGGCGTCGATGTCGACCCCGGGGTGCAGAGCGCGCTCGTTCGCGGCGGCGATCTCGGCGATGCCGGAGCGGGTCCGATCGCAGGTCGCCAGCAGGTCGAGCCCGGAGACGAAGGGGTAGGGGTGCGGGGCCAGCGCAGCCAGCTCGGCGCGTTCGCCCGCGCGCCGGATGAAACCGCCGCCGATCGAGTAGTAGGTCTCCTCCCACACCGGCAGCGCGTCGTCGCCGACCCAGACGCTGAAGGTGAGGGCGTTCGGGTGCTCCGGCAGCCTCGTGCGCGGCTCGAAGACGACATCGTCGCGCGTCATCGCGAGGCGCTGCTCGCCGGCCAGCAGGATCGTCCCCTCCGGGTCGAGGCGCTGCCATGCCCCGTGCACCAGCGCCGGGTCGCACGTCTCGGGGTCCAGGCCGGCGAGACCGGCGACCACCGCGTCGGGGGTGCCGTGGCCGATCCCGGTGGAGCCGAGCGAGCCGTAGAGGGTGCAGCCCACCCGGCTCACGCGGCCGAGGAGCCCGGCGTCGCGGATCCGCTCGGCGAGGGCGAGGGCGGCGCGCATCGGTCCGACGGTGTGCGAGCTGGACGGGCCGATCCCCACGCTGAACAGGTCGAGGACGGAGACGTAGGCGCTCATCCACCGAGACTACGCCGGGGCCGGCGGACTGCGCCGCCCGAGCCGCGCCCGCGACGAAGAGCCACGGAGATCCGGCGTCGACGAGGGTCTGCGGCGGGTCAGCGCAGCGTCTTGCGCGCCGAGATCTGGCCGGTGTCGAAGCCGAGCAGGTGCAGGCCGCCGTGGAAGCGGGCGTGCTCGACCTTGATGCAGCGGTCCATCACGACGGTCAGGCCCTTCGACTCGCCGTACTCGGCCGCCTCCTGGTTCCAGATCCCCAGCTGCACCCAGACCGTGGGCGCGCCGACGGCGAGGACGTCGTCGATCACGGCGGGGATGTCGCTCGCCTTGCGGAACACGTCGACGATGTCGGGCACGACCGGGAGCTCGGCGAGGCTGCGGTAGACCGGCTGCCCCAGGATCTCGGTGGCGTTCGGGTTCACGAAGTAGAGCTCGTAGTCGCTCGACTGCTGCAGGTAGGTGGCGACGAAGTAGGAGGAGCGGGCCGGGTTCGGCGAGGCGCCGACGATCGCCACGGTCCTTGCGCGGCGGAGGATGTCGAGTCGCCTGCGGGCGTCGGGGCCCACCCAGGTGCGCTGCGAGCGCAGCATCTTCGCCAGCGGCGAGTTCGCCGGGACCGAGCAGCTCAGCCCGTTGGACAGCTGGACGACCGTGTCGGCGGTGTCGGTGGTGCTCATGCTCAGACCTCCACGGCCGGGGTGTGCAGGGTGGTGGTCGTGTCCTCGGGGAGCTCGGTCGGAGTGTCGGGAGTGCCGTGCTCCTCGACCGCGCGGGCGAGCGCCTGGTCGAGATCGTAGATGATGTCGTCCGCGTCCTCGATGCCGACGGAGAGGCGGACGAGTCCGGGGAGGACGCCCGCGTGGAGGAGCTGGTCCTCGGTGAGCTGGGCGTGGGTGGTCGAGGCGGGGTGGATCACCAGCGTCTTGGCGTCGCCGATGTTGGCGAGGTGGCTGGCGAGGTCGACCGATTCGATGAAGGTCTGGCCGACGGCGCGGCCGCCCTTGACCACGAAGCTGAAGACCGAGCCCGGCCCCTTCGGCAGGTACTTCTGCGCACGGTCGTGGTGCGGGTGCGCGGGGAGCCCGGCCCAGTAGACCGCCTCGATGCGGGGGTCGGCGTCGAGCCACTCGGCGACGCGGCGCGCGTTGTCGACGTGCGCCTGGATCCGGTACGGCAGCGTCTCGACGCCCTGGGCGAGCAGGAACGCGGAGTGCGGAGCGAGGACCGGCCCGATGTCGCGCAGCTGCTCCGCGCGCAGGCGCGTGAGGAAGCCGTACTCCCCGAAGTTGCCGTCCCACGACAGGTCTCCGTAGGAGGCGACCGGGTCGTGCAGCAGCGGGAACTTCTCGGGGGAGTAGTGGAAGCGCCCCGACTCGACGACGACGCCGCCGAGCGTGGTGCCGTGTCCGCCGAGGAACTTGGTGGCCGAGTGGATGACGATGTCGGCGCCCCACTCGATCGGGCGGACGAGGTAGGGCGTGGCGACCGTGGAGTCGATGATCAGCGGGATGCCGGCGGCGTGCGCGACCGCGGCGAGGCCCTCGATGTCGGCGATCTCGCCGGAGGGGTTCGCGATCGTCTCGGCGTAGAGAACCTTGGTCTTCTCGGTGATCGCCGCCGCGTAGTCGGCCGGGTCGCTCGAGCGGACGAAGGTGGTGTCCACTCCGAAGCGGCGGAGCGTGACGTCGAGCTGGGTGATCGATCCGCCGTAGAGGTTGGCGGAGGACACCACGTGGTCGCCCGCGCCGACGAGCGCCGCGAAGGTGATGAACTGCGCCGAGAGCCCGGAGGCCGTGGCGACGGCGCCGAGGCCGCCCTCGAGGCTCGCGACGCGCTCCTCGAAGGAGGCGACCGTGGGGTTCGACAGGCGCGAGTAGACGTTGCCGTACTTCTGCAGCGCGAAGCGGGCCGCGGCGTCGGAGGTGTCGTCGAAGACGAAGGCGCTGGTCTGGTAGATCGGCAGAGCGCGGGCGCCCGTCACCGCGTCGGGGATGTTGCCCGCGTGGATCGCACGCGTCTTGAAGCCGTACTCACGATCTGCCATGCGATCGACGCTAGCGGGAGCCGCCGACACCGCCGCGCCGGAGCGACGCATCGCGTAACAGAGCGGCCCCGCAGTGCAGAGCGACCGTGCGCGACAGAGCGGTCGAGCGGATCGGAGCGCCGATCAGAGCGCCAGCTGCACCGCGGCCAGTCCCATCGCCGCGATCGCCGCCCACGACACCAGGGCGACGAGGAGAGCACGCCACCCCGTCGTCACGAGCGCGCGCACCCGGACGGCGCTGCCGAGCGCGAAGAGGGCCGCGGCGAGGAGCCAGGTCTGTGCGGTGTCGGCGGCGGCGAGCAGTCCCTCCGGCAGGGGGAGGAGCGTGCGCAGCAGCACCGCGGCGAGGAACCCGACCACGAACAGCGGCACGATCGCCGGGCGCGTCCCGCCGGTCCCGCCTCGGCGCCTCGTGACCGCCGCCGCCACCGCGACCATCGGCGCCAGCATGACCACTCGGGTGAGCTTCACCACGACCGCCACGGCCAGCGCCGACGCTCCGGCCACCTGGGCCGTCGCCACGACCTGGCCCACGTCGTGGACCGAGGCGCCGACCCAGTGCCCGAACTGCACGTCGGAGAGCCCGAGCGGCTGCTGCAGTGCGGGGAGCACCGCGATCGCGAGCGTGCCGCAGAGCGTCACCAGCGCGACCGGCGTCGCCTGCTCCTGCTCTTTCGCCCGGGTCGCTCCGGCCATCGCGCCGATCGCCGAGGCCCCGCAGATCGAGAAGCCCGCCGCGAGCAGCAGCGGCTCCTGCCCGGGCAGCCGGAGCACCCGGCCCAGCGCCCAGGTCAGGCCGAAGGTGGCCAGGACGATCCCGACCACGACCAGGATCGCGCCCCAGCCCAGCGCAGCGATGTCGATCAGAGAGAGCTTCAGCCCGAGCAGGACGATGCCGGCACGCATCAGCGAGCGGGACGAGAACTTCAGGCCCGGCGCCAGCGCCCCGCTCAGCAGGGGGCGCGCCGCGGGCAGCTGCGCCACGAGGATCCCGAGCGCGACCGCCGCGGTCAGCATCGGCACTGCCGGCACCGTCGCGTGCAGCAGGGCCGCGATCACCGCCGCGACGGCGCAGGCCGCGACTCCCGGGCCCAGCCGCCGGATCAGACCCACGAGGGCAGCCACATGTGGGCCTGCCAGAAGGTGAAGGACGTCTGCGCGCCGATCCAGAGCGGCAGGAAGTAGGCCGTCAGCGCGGCCGCCGCCACCGCGAAGACGAGCACCACGAGGACGCCCCGGGTGCGCCGCCTCCGCTCGTCGCCCGGACTCCCGATCACGATCCCGGCCGTCAGCGCCAGCGCCAGCATCATGTAGGGCTCGAAGACGACGCAGTAGAACTGGAACACCGTGCGGTCGAGGTAGAGCAGCCACGGCAGGTAGCCCGCGACGATCCCCATCAGCACGAAGCCGGCGCGCCACTCCCGGTACCGCGCGAGCCGGTAGAGGAGGTACACCAGCGCCAGGACTCCGGCGTACCAGATGAGCGGATTGGCGACCGAGGTGATCGCCTCGTCGCAGCGTGCGGCGGTGCAGCCGTCGACGCCCGTCGCCTGGTCGACGAAGTACATGCTGGTCGGTCGGAGCATGAGCAGCCAGGTGAGCGGGTTCGCCTCGTAGGGGTGCGAGGCCCGCAGGTTGATCGAGTAGTCGTACATCTGCACGTGGTAGTGCCAGAGGCTCTGCGCCCAGTCCGGCACCCACGCGAGAGCCCCGGTCCAGGCGTTGCCGGGGGCCTCCGACGCCCACTGCCGGGCCCATCCGCCGGAGGTGCGCAGCCAGCCCGTCCAGGTGACGAGGTAGGCGATCAGGGCGATCGGCACGACCAGGAGGAAGGTGACCGGACCCTGCTTGAGGATCGCGCCGCTGCCCCAGAACGGCACGCCCGCACGGCGCCGCATCAGCGCGTCGACGACCACCGCGTACACGCCGTACGCCGCGAGGAAGTAGACGCCCGTCCACTTCACGCCCGCGGCCAGGCCGAAGAGCACGCCGGCCGCGAGCAGCCAGGGCCGCCACCACAGGACCGGCCCCCAGCTCGGCAGCACTCCCGCCTCCACCTTCCGCGCCAGCTGCAGCTCGGCCCAGCGCCGGTCCAGCAGCACCGCCGCGACCCCGCAGAGCGCGACGAACATCAGGATCCCGTCCAGGAGCGACACCCGCGACATCACGATCGCGTGGCCGTCGAGCGCGAGCATCAGCCCCGCGAAGGAGGACAGGAGGGTGGAGCGGAACAGGAGGCGGCCGATCACGATCACCAGCGCGACGGCGAGGATCCCCACGACGGCGGTCGCGACGCGCCAGCCGACGCTGTCGTCCGCGCCGAACACGCCCATCCCGAGCCCGATGATCCACTTGCCCAGCGGCGGATGCACCACGAAGGACGGCGCCCCCGTGTAGGTGTCCACGTCGCCGGCCGCGAAGCCGGGGTCCGGGTTCTCGGGCCAGGCGCCCTCGAACCCGAGGTTCCAGAGGGTCCAGGCGTCCTTCACGTAGAAGGTCTCGTCGAACACGAGCGAGCGCGGGTGGCCGAGGTTCCACAGCCGCAGCACGGCGGCCAGTGCGACCACCAGCAGCGGCAGTCCGAGCTCGTACAGCCGGCGGCGCGCGGGGGAGGCGACGAGCCGGGCGTGCAGGTCGTCGAACCAGGAGCCGCGCGGCACGTCCGGGAGCGGGGTGCGCTCGCGTGGTGCGGACGCCTCGGCGGGCTCCACCGGGACCGAGCGCGCCGATCCCGCCGCGTCCAGGAGCAGGTCGTCGAAGTCGCGCTGCGGTCGGTCCGTCACCCGGCCATGCTAACGGGGCGCCTCCTCCCGGGACGGCGGCGATCCGCGGCGGGAGGCCCCGGACCCGGCCTGGGAGACTGGCGGCATGATCATCCTCGCCGGCACTCCCATCGGAAACCTCGGCGACGCCTCCCGCCGGCTCGTGGAGGCGCTGGGCTCCGCCCGCCACGTCGCCGCTGAGGACACGCGCGTGACCATCCAGCTGATGCGCGCCCTGGGCGTCGAGAACCGGCCCGCCCTCTACGCGCTGCACGACCACAACGAGCGCGAGCGCGCCGCCGAGCTGGTGGAGCTGGCCCGCGAGGAGGACCTGCTCGTGCTGAGCGACGCGGGCATGCCCACGGTCTCGGACCCGGGCTACCACCTGGTCGAGGCGGCGGTGGCGGCGGGAGTCGCGGTCACCGCGCTGCCCGGTCCCTCGGCGGTGCTCATGGCGCTCGCCGTGTCCGGGCTCCCGACGGATCGCTTCAGCTTCGAGGGGTTCCTGCCCCGCCGGCACGGCGAGCGGGTCTCGACCTTCCGGGCGCTCGTCGACGAGCGCCGCACCATGGTCTTCTTCGAGTCCCCGCACCGGATCGGCGACGCGCTCGCCGACCTGGTCGAGGCGATGGGCCCGGAGCGGCGCGCCGTCGTCTGCCGCGAGCTCACCAAGATGTTCGAGGAGGTCCGTCGCGGCACGGCGGCCGAGCTGGCCGAGTGGGCGGCCGACGGCCTGCGCGGCGAGATCTGCCTGGTCGTCGAGGGAGCCCCCGCGAGGGAGGCGTCGCTCGAGGACGCGCTGGCCGACGTGCTGGCCCGCGTCGAGGCCGGATCGCGGCTCAAGGAGGCGTCGGCCGAGGTCGCCGAGATCACGGGGCTCTCCCGCCGCGCGCTCTACGAGGCGGCGCTCGCCTCCCGCCGCGGCTGAGGCTCCCTCCCCGGCGGCGACCGCGGCCGGTCGTCCACAGCGTCCGTCACACGCCGGGAGCGGTGCCGCGCGGTGAATAGGATGGTCGCCATGTCCGACGGCGCCTCCTTCTACCTCACGACCCCGATCTTCTACGTGAACGACGTCCCGCACATCGGGCACGCATACACCGAGGTCGCCGCCGACGTGCTCACCCGCTGGCACCGCCAGGCGGGCGACGACACCTGGCTGCTGACCGGCACCGACGAGCACGGACAGAAGATCCTCCGCACCGCCACCGCCAACGGCACGACCCCCCAGGAGTGGGCCGACCGCCTCGTGAGGACCGCCTGGCAGCCGCTGCTCGAGACCATCGACATCGCCAACGACGACTTCATCCGCACCACGGACGCGCGGCACGAGGTCAACGTCCAGAAGTTCCTGCAGAAGCTGTACGACGAGGACGCGATCTACACCGGCGAGTACGAGGGCTACTACTGCGTGGGCTGCGAGGAGTACAAGCAGCTGTCCGACCTCGAGGAGGGCACCGGCGACTACGCCGGCCAGTACGTCTGCAAGATCCACTCGAAGCCGGTCGAGCTGCTGAAGGAGAAGAACTACTTCTTCAAGATGAGCGAGTACACCGAGCGGCTGCTCGCGCTCTACGAGGAGCGTCCCGACTTCGTCCA
This sequence comes from Rathayibacter sp. AY1C7, assembly GCF_002931865.1. Classification (NCBI taxonomy): domain Bacteria; kingdom Bacillati; phylum Actinomycetota; class Actinomycetes; order Micrococcales; family Microbacteriaceae; genus Rathayibacter; species Rathayibacter sp. AY1C7. Next base: position 86,232 of record NZ_PSWB01000010.1, read on the forward strand.
GCCCGAGTCGGCGCGCAACGAGGTCGTGAGCTTCGTCCGCCAGGGCCTGGCCGACCTGTCGATCTCCCGCTCCAGCTTCGACTGGGGCGTGAAGGTCCCGTGGGACGACTCGCACGTGGTCTACGTCTGGTTCGACGCGCTGCTCAACTACATCACCGCGGTCGGCTACGGCCAGGACGAGGCGGAGTTCGAGCGCCGCTGGCCCGCGACCCACATCGTCGGCAAGGACATCCTGCGCTTCCACGCGGTGATCTGGCCCGCCATGCTCATGGCCGCGGGCCTCGAGGTCCCCCGGCAGGTGTTCGGCCACGGCTGGCTGCTGGTCGGCGGCGAGAAGATGTCGAAGTCGAAGCTCACCGGCATCGCGCCCGAGCAGATCACCGACACCTTCGGCTCCGACGCCTTCCGCTACTACTTCCTCCGGGCCATCACCTTCGGCCAGGACGGCTCGTTCTCGTGGGAGGACCTGTCTGCGCGCTACCAGTCCGAGCTCGCGAACGGCTTCGGCAACCTCGCCTCGAGGGTCGTCGCGATGCTGCACCGCTACTACGACGGCGTCGTGCCCGCGCCGGGGGAGCCGACCGAGGCGGAGGAGCGCGTGCAGCGCATCGTCGCCGAGGCCGCCGCGTCGGCCGACCGGTCGATCGACGCGCTCGCGATCCACGACGCGATCACCGCCGTGTGGAGCATCGTCGAGGAGCTCAACGGCTACATCACCGAGCAGGAGCCGTGGGCACTCGCCAAGCGCGAGGAGCGCGAGCGCCTCGGCACGGTGCTCTACACCGCGACGGAGGGGCTCCGCGCCCTGGCCGTGCTGCTCTCGCCGGTCGTGCCGCGCGCGACGGCGTCCCTCTGGGAGGCGCTCGGCGTGACGGAGTCGCTGGGCGCCCTCACCGCGCAGCCGATCCGCGAGGCGGGCCGGTGGGGAGTCCTCCCCGTCGGCACCACCGTCGGCACGCTCGCCGCGCTCTTCCCGCGCATCGAGGCTCCCGCGTCCTGACGGCCGCGCCTCGACCCGTGGACCGACCAGCCGAGCGGCCCGGAGTCGCCGGCGGAGGATCCGCAGGGGAGTGCACGATGACCGCGATCCGAACGCGAGGGGCCGGGTGCGAACGGCCCGCCGCTCCGTGGGGGCGCAGATGACGCGCGAGGTCCTCGACGCTCTCGGGCAGGCGGCCGAGCTCACCCGGCGCCACGTCGGGCACCCCGAGCGCGCCGCCGCGCTCGCCCTGCGCCTGCACCGGGTGACCGCTCCGACCGAGCTCGTCTACACCCGGTTCCCGCCGACCCTCAGCCTGGTGCTGGCCGGCCGGAAGCGCTCGGTGGTCGGCGACTCCGACGAGCGGTGGGGCGCCGGCCGCTTCCTGATCACCCCCGTCGATCTGCCGGTGGTCGCGGCCGTCGTGGAGACCGGCGACCGCGGCGACTTCCTGTCGGCCAACTGGCGTCTCGACCCGCTCGTGGTGGCCGAGATCGCGGCGCTCGCCCCCCGGACGGCCCCGCGGGCTCCCGCCCCGCGGATCGGCACGGTCACGGAGGAGATGGCCGACTCGCTGCGCCGACTCTTCCGTCTGCTCGACGCCCCCGCCGACATCCCGGTGCTCGCCCCCGCGATCACGCGCGAGCTCGTGCTGCGGCTGCTGCAGACGGACCAGGCGCCCCGGCTGCTGGCCGCGTCCAGCACCGTCCGCTCGGAGGCCGTCTCCCGCGCGGTCGAGGCGATGAGCGCGTCGCTCTCGCGCGGCTGGACCCTCGGCGCGCTCGCCGCGGAGGCGGGCACCAGCGTGCCCACACTCACCCGCCGCTTCCGCGAGCTGACCGGGATGTCGCCGCTGGGCTACCTGCGGCGGCTCCGCCTCGGGGAGGCCAGGAGGCTGCTCCTGGTCCGGGGCGACACCGCCGCGCAGGCCGCGGCCGCGGTCGGCTACGCGAGCGCGTCGCACTTCGGGCGCGACTACCGCCGCGCCTACGAGACGACCCCCGCGGCCGACGCCGCGCTCCACCCCGGGCCGCTCGTCCAGATCCACTGAGCGGCGGGCGCTGTCGCGGGGACTCCGAGCGGCGCGTGCCGCGGCGTCAGACGCGGGCGCCGACGATGCCTCCGTCGACGTCGAGCGTCGTGCCGTGGACGTACGAGGCCTCGTCCGAGACGAGCCAGCGCACGGCCAGGGCGATCTCGTCCGGACGTCCGGGCCGGCCGGCGGGGGCGGACGCGGTCATCTGCTCCAGGATCGCCGCGGCGTGCTCGTTGCCGGGCGTGAGAGTCGCGCCGGGCGCGACGGCGACCACGCGCACGCCGCTCGGGCCGTACTCGGCCGCCCACGCCCGCGTGAGGTGCTCCAGCGCCGCCTTGGTCGCGGGGTAGAGGGCGGTCCCCGGCGTTCCCACCCGTCCCATCCACGAGGTGATGTTGACGACCACTCCGCTCCCGCGCTCGGCCATGGCCGGGGCGATCGCCGCGACGAGCTGGTGCGGCACGCGGATGTTCGTGGTGAGGAGGGACTCGACATCGGCGTCGCTGAGGTCGGCGGTCGGCCCCACCGGGAACACTCCGGCGTTGTTGACGAGGACGTCGATCCGCCCGTCGAGGAGGGTCAGCGCCCGCTCGGCGACGGCGCGGGTCTCCTCCGGCGTGCCCGCGAGGTCGGCGACGAGCGCGGAGGTGGTGCCCCCGTCGGCGCGGATGCCGCGGACGACGGACCCGACCCGCTCGGGGTCGCGTCCGTGCACGAGGACGTGAGCGCCGGCCCCGGCGAGCCGGCGGGCGATGGCTGCGCCGATCCCGCTCGAGGATCCGGTGACGAGGGCGTGGCGCCCGGCGAGGGAGCCGGGTGCGGAGTGGGCGAGGAGCTCGGTGTCTGTCATGGCTCCAGCCTCCCGGCGGCGCGGGAGGCGGGCTGTCCCGATCCGATCGGGTGTTGACCCGATCCGCTCAGGGCGCCTCAGCGGCCGCCTCTCGGCCCTCGTCCACCCGGGACTCCGGCCCGCGCGAGCCCTCCCGGTAGCCTGGAGCGCATGACCGACAGCCAGCACGTCCGCTCCCGCGAGGCCTCGTCCGGCCGCGACCTGACGTACCCGCCGCTGCCCGAGGCGCTCGTCGTCCCCGTCTACGACAACCACACGCACCTCGAGATCGCCGACGGCCTCGAGCCGCTCGACCACCGCGAGCAGCTCGACCGGGCCTCCACCGTCGGGGTCCGCGGCGTCGTCCAGGTCGGCACGGACGTCGAGACGAGCCGCTGGTCGGCCGAGCAGGCGGCGAGCGAGCCGCGCATGCTGGCCGCCGTCGCGATCCACCCCAACGAGGCGCCCGAGCTGGAGCAGCGCGGCGAGCTCGACGCCGCCCTCGCCGTGATCGCCGAGCTGGCGGAGCAGCCGCGGGTGCGCGCCATCGGCGAGACCGGGCTCGACTTCTTCCGCACCGGCGAGAGCGGCCGCGCCGCGCAGTTCCGCTCCTTCGAGGAGCACATCCGCATCGCGAAGGAGCACGACCTCGCGCTGCAGATCCACGACCGCGACGCGCACCGCGAGGTCATCGAGACCCTGCGCCGCGTCGGAGCCCCCGAGCGCACCGTCTTCCACTGCTTCTCCGGGGACGCGGAGATGGCGCGGATGTGCACGGACGAGGGCTGGTACCTCTCCTTCGCCGGCACCGTGACGTTCAAGAACGCCGAGCCGCTGCGGGAGGCGCTCGTCGCGACCCCGCGGCACCTCATCCTGGTCGAGACCGACGCGCCGTACCTCACTCCGTCGCCCTTCCGCGGCCGCCCGAACGCGCCCTACCTCCTCCCGCACACCCTGCGCTCGATGGCCGCGACCCTCGAGACCGACGTCGGCCACCTGGCCGCGACGATCGCCTCGAACACGGAGGCCGTGTACGGCGAGTGGGGCGGCGAGGTCGGCTCCGAGCCGACGGAGCCGGTCGGACCCCTCGCATGAGCGGCCGCCACGCCGCCGAGCCGACGGCCGCCGCGATCCCGCGCCTGCTGGGCCCGGCCGAGATCCGCGACCTCGCCGGCCTCCTCGACGTCACGCCGACCAAGAAGCTCGGCCAGAACTTCGTGCACGACGCCAACACGGTCCGCCGCATCGTCAAGCTCGCTCGGGTGCGCCCGGGGGAGACCGTCGTCGAGATCGGCCCCGGCCTCGGATCGCTGACCCTCGGCCTGCTCGAGGCGGGCGCACAGGTCGTGGCCGTCGAGATCGACGGGCGCCTCGCCGAGCAGCTGCCGCGCACCGTCGAGCTGATGGCGCCGGGCGCCGATCTCGCGGTCGTGCACGCCGACGCGATGAAGGTGCTCGACCTGCCGGGGGAGCCGGTCCGGCTCGTCGCCAACCTCCCGTACAACATCTCGGTGCCGGTGCTCCTGCACTTCCTCGAGCACTTCGCCAGCATCCGGTCCGGAGTGGTGATGGTGCAGTCCGAGGTCGGGCACCGGCTCGCCGCCGGTCCCGGCTCCAAGGTCTACGGCGGCCCGAGCGTCAAGGCGGCGTGGTTCGGCTCCTGGACGACGGGCGGCGCGGTCTCGCGTCAGATCTTCTGGCCGGTGCCGAACGTCGACAGCGTGCTCGTCGCGTTCGACCGCGGCGAGGAGCCGGGCGACGAGACCCTGCGCCGCGCCGTCTTCGCGGTCGTCGACGCGGCGTTCGCGCAGCGGAGGAAGATGCTCCGCCAGTCGCTCGCGACCCTCTTCGGCGACAGCGCCGCGGCGATCGTCGCGCTCGAGCGGGCCGGCGTCCCGCAGACCGCGCGCGGCGAGGAGCTGGACGTCGCCGCCTTCGTCCGCCTGGGCCGCGAGCTCGATCCGGCGAGGGTCCCCGTGCGCGGCGCGGCGGTGCCCGACGGGTCGCTGGCGGAGACCGACGGGGACGACGCGGACGGCGACGGGGAGCCCGTCCCGGGTGCGGACGAGGGCGCCTCCGCCACCCTGTAGCGTGGATGCATGGCCCACCGCGCGACGTCGAACCGGGTCCACGCGCGGGCGCCCGGCAAGATCAACGTGTTCCTCAAGGTCGGCGCCGTGCGCGACGACGGGTACCACGAGCTGGCCACCGCGTTCCAGTCGCTCTCCCTCTACGAGGACGTGTTCGCGGAGGAGGCGGCCGACTTCTCGGTCTCCTTCTCGGGCTCGATCGACACCTCCCGCCTGGCCGTCGACGGCTCCAACCTCGCGATCAAGGCGGCTCGGGCGCTCGCCCGGGCGACCGGCTACCGCGGCGGCGTGCACCTCGAGATCGAGAAGAACGTCCCCATCGCCGGCGGCATGGGCGGCGGCTCGGCCGACGCTGCCGCGACCCTCCTCGCCTGCGACGCGCTCTGGGGCACGGCCTGCACGAGGGAGCAGCTGCTCGGCATCGCCGCGAGCCTCGGCGCCGACGTCCCCTTCTCCTTCACCGGCGGCACCGCGATCGGGGTCGGCCGCGGCGATGAGCTGAGCCCGGCGCTCGCCAAGGGCCGCTTCGAGTGGGTGCTGGTCCTCTCGGAGGAGGGCCTGTCGACCCCCGAGGTCTACAGCGAGCTCGACCGGCACCGCGAGCGCCACCTGCACGACTTCCGCCCGATCTCGGCGACCCCCGCCATCGATCCCAACGTGCTGCAGGCCCTCCGCGCCGGCGACGCCGCCATGCTCGCCGACGCGATGCACAACGACCTGCAGGCGCCGGCGCTGCACCTGCAGCCCGGGCTCGCCCGCATCCTCGAGCTCGGCGAGGGCCGCGGAGCGCTCGGCGGCCTCGTCTCGGGGTCCGGACCGACCGTGGCGTTCCTCGCTCCGGACGCCGATGCGGCGGCCGACCTGCAGCGCGAGCTGAGCTCCGCGCGGCTGAGCGCCGTGCGGGTCTCCGGCCCGGTCCACGGGGCGCGCCTGCTCTCGACCTAGTCGCGGAGGCGGTGCCTCCGGAGCGGGGCTCGCGAGCCTCGCGCCCGGCGCCCTCCACAGACGGTCCGCAGAGAAGTTCCGACGTCGTGGCTTAGAGTGCCGCTCATGTCCCGCCGAGCCACCCTCTTCGCGATCCTCTCCGGGATCGTGGCCGCCGTCGTCGCCCTCGCGGCCGCCGAGGTCGTCGCGGTCTTCACCGGAGCGGGCGGCAGTCCGCTGGTCGCGGTCGGCGGCTTCGTCATCGACATCGTGCCCCCGGGCGTGAAGGACACGGTCATCGCGCTCTTCGGCACCGGCGACAAGCTCGTGCTGCTGGTCTCGATCGGCCTCGCGATCGCGCTGCTGGCCGTCGGCGCGGGAGTCCTCGAGTACCGCCGCCCGCCGTTCGGCGTGCTGCTGCTGGCCGTCGTCGCGGGCGCCGGTGCGCTCGCCGCCGTCAGCCGCGAGGGCGCGTCCGGGATCGACGCGGCGCCGAGCGTCGTGGGCATGGTGGCCGGTGCCGCGGTGCTCCGCTCGGCCTCCGTCCGCCTCCGCGGCTGGCAGGAGGAGCGCGAGAGCGACTCCCCGGACCGCCGGTCGTTCCTCCGCCTGGTCGGGATCGCCGGAGTCGCCGCGGTCGCCGCCGGCATCGGCGCCCGCTTCCTCACGTCCGCCTCCGCCGCCGTTACGGCCGTGCGCGAGGCCGTGTCCCTGCCGGCTCCCGCCTCGGCCGCCGCGCCCGTCCCGGCCGGCGCCGTGCTCGACGACATCGACGGCATCAGCTCCTACGTCACTCCCAACTCCTCGTTCTACCGGATCGACACCGCGCTCTCGGTGCCGTCGGTCGAGCCCGCCGACTGGTCGCTGATGATCACCGGAATGGTGGAGGAGGAGATCGAGATCACCTGGGACGAGCTGCTCGCACTGCCGCTCGAGGAGCACCTGGTCACCCTGTCCTGCGTGTCCAACGAGGTCGGCGGCGACCTGATCGGCACCGCCCTCTGGCTGGGCTACCCGATCCGCGAGCTGCTGGCCCGGGCCCGGCCGACCGCCGGCGCCGACATGGTGCTCTCGCGGAGCATCGACGGCTTCACCGCCTCCAGCCCGCTCGACGTGCTGCAGGACGAGGACCGCGCGAGCCTGCTCGCCGTCGGGATGAACGGCGAGCCGCTCCCGGTCGAGCACGGCTTCCCCGTCCGGATGGTCGTCCCCGGCCTGTACGGCTACGTCTCGGCGACGAAGTGGGTCGTCGAGCTGAAGGTCACGACCTTCGCGGAGGACCTGGCGTACTGGTCGACGCGCGGCTGGACCGAGCGCGGTCCGATCAAGATCGAGTCGCGGATCGATGTGCCGCGCCAGGGCCAGCCCGTCGAGGCGGGGACGGTCGCCGTGGCGGGAGTCGCCTGGGCGCCGCACACCGGCATCGCGAAGGTTGAGGTGCAGATCGACGGCGGCGCCTGGCAGGAGGCGCGCCTCGCCGAGCAGGTCACCGCGGACACGTGGATCCAGTGGGTCCTCGAGTGGGACGCGACGGTCGGCGACCACGTCGTGACCGTGCGCGCCACCGACGCGGACGGCACGGTGCAGACCACGGTCGAGCGCCCGCCTGCCCCCGACGGCGCCACGGGACTGCACCGCCGCTCGGTGTCCGTCTCGGAGCCGGCACCCGCGGGCTGAGGTCCGGGGGCCGCGACCCGGCCGCACTGTGATCGACCCGCGGCGGACCGCTCAGGCGGCACCGCCTAGGCTGGATCCCTATGGCACATCTGCTGGGCGCCGAGGCGCTGCGACTCGAGTACCCCACACGCGTGATCTTCGACGACGTCTCCCTGGGGATCGAGGAGGGCGACCGCATCGGGATCGTCGGACGCAACGGCGACGGCAAGTCGACCCTCCTGCGCCTGCTCGCGCAGCGCATCGAGCCGGACAGCGGCCGCGTCACGCACCGCCGCGGCGTCACGCTCGGGATGCTCGACCAGGCCGACACGGTCGATGAGGACCTCACCGTCGCCCAGGCCGTCGTCGGCGGGCTCCAGGAGCACGAGTGGGCGGGCGACGCGCGCACCCGAGACGTGATCGCGGGCCTGCTGCGCGACGTCCCCTGGGACGGAGTGGTCGGCTCCCTCTCGGGCGGCCAGAGGCGCCGGGTCGCCCTCGCGAAGCTGCTCGTCGGCGACTGGGACGTCGTCTTCCTCGACGAGCCCACCAACCACCTCGACGTCGAGGGCATCGCCTGGCTCGCCGAGCACCTCAAGCGCCGCTGGGCGGCGTCGTCGGGCGGGCTCGCGGTCGTCACCCACGACCGGTGGTTCCTCGACGAGATCTGCACCGCCACCTGGGAGGTGCACGACCGTCTCGTCGAGCCGTTCGAGGGCGGGTACGCGGCGTACATCCTGCAGCGAGTGGAGCGCGACCGGATGGCCTCGACCATGGAGGCCAAGCGCCAGAACCTGATGAAGAAGGAGCTCGCCTGGCTCCGGCGCGGCGCCCCCGCCCGCACGGCCAAGCCCAAGTTCCGGATCGACGCCGCGAACCAGCTGATCGAGGACGAGCCCCCGGTGCGCGACTCGGTCTCGCTCTCGCAGCTCGCCGTCTCGCGCCTGGGCAAGGACGTCGTCGACCTGCTCGACGTCACCGTCCGCTACGGCGAGCGGACCGTCCTCAACCGCATCGAGTGGCGGATCGCGCCCGGCGAGCGCACCGGCATCCTCGGCGTGAACGGCGCCGGCAAGTCGACCCTCCTCGGCCTGGTCGCGGGCAGCGTGGAGCCGACGAGCGGCCGGGTGAAGCGCGGCACCACTGTGCGCGTCGCGATCCTCGACCAGCAGCTGCGCGAGCTGACCGGGGTCCAGCACCGGCCCGTCCGCGAGATCATCGCGGAGCAGCGCACCAGCTACTCCATCGGCGGCAAGGAGATGACCCCGGGCCAGCTGCTCGAGCGGCTCGGCTTCTCGAGCGCGCAGCTCTCGACGCCCGTGAAGGACCTCTCGGGCGGTCAGCGCCGGAGGCTCCAGCTCCTGCTCATCCTGCTCAGCGAGCCCAACGTGCTGATCCTCGACGAGCCGACCAACGACCTCGACACCGACATGCTCGCCGCGATCGAGGACCTGCTCGACTCCTGGCCGGGCACCCTCCTCGTCGTCTCGCACGACCGGTACCTGCTCGAGCGCGTCACCGACCAGCAGTACGCCGTGATGGACGGCGCGTTCCGCCACCTGCCCGGCGGCGTCGAGCAGTACCTCGACCTGCGCCGCGCGCTCGAGAAGGGTGCGCCCGCGGCGGCGTCGTCGGGCTCCTCCTCCGCCGCGCCGGCGTCGAGCGGACTCGCGGGGGCCGAGCGCCGCACCGCTGAGAAGGAGGTGTCGGCGATCGACCGGCGCCTGCACAAGCTCACGCAGCTGACGAAGACCGTGCACGAGAAGATGGCGACGCACGACCAGGACGACTACGACGGGATCCTGGCGCTCAACGCCTCGCTCCGAGCCTACGAGGACGAGACGGCCGAGCTCGAGCTGCGCTGGCTGGAGCTCTCGGAGCAGCTCGAGGGCTGACGCCGGTCTCCTCCGCGGCACCGGCAGCTGTCCCGTACCGCGTGGGCGGGACGCTGTCGCGGGCCCGGGCCGACCGGCTCAGCCGAAGTCGAGGGAGAGCTTCCGGAGGAGCTGCGCCAGCCGCTCCTGCTGGGCGTGGGTGAGCGCGCCGAGCAGCTCCTGCTCCGCGTCGACCAGGCGGGTGATCGCCGCGTCGACCCGGGCGAGCCCCGACGGCGTCATCTGCACCAGCACCCCGCGCCCGTCGTTCGGGTCGTCGAGGCGCTCGACCAGGTCGCGCTCGACCAGCCGGTCGATGCGGTTGGTCATGGTGCCGCTGGTGACCATGGTCGCCTGGAGGAGCTGCTTGGGGCTCATCCGGTAGGGCGCGCCCGCGCGCCGCAGGGCCGAGAGCACGTCGAACTCCCACGTCTCGAGCTCCGACCGGCCGAAGGCGCTGCCGCGCGCGCGCTCGAGCTGCTTGGCCAGCCGGCGCATCCGCGAGAAGACCTGGAGCGGCGTGAAGTCGAGATCGGGCCGCTCCCGGACCCAGGCGTCGACGATCCCGTCGACCTCGTCATTCGCACTCACTGTTTCCCACCGCCAAGTTTGCCGGAGTCCTCCAGAAGTGACCATGCAACGTCAGTCTTTTATCCATTGGTAAATGCTTCCAGAAGCAAGAAACGCGGATACCGCTTTTCGAAAGGCAACCGGCGCTCGGCCCCGTACATTTCAGTAACTTCCTTTAAGGCGAAACCGGCAGACGTTATGCTTCGCACGTAATCTGCAAGTGGGCGATGAATATGGGTTGTCGAGAGGTTGGTCGTTTGCTGGCCAATCTTGAACCTTCCTGTTATTGCGGAGGTTTTGAGGTAATCAAAGTCCGGCAAATCCTCGTAGCCCCAGTAGCGTGGCCAGAAATTCGGATGGACAACAGTCGCGACGAGGCGACCTCCTCGCTTGAGAAGGTGTCTGGCAGATATAAGAAAAGATGAGAGGTCAAGTGTGTCCATGAGAACCATATTTGCGGTGATCAGATCGTATGAAGTGCCGTCATATCTTCGGGACCAATTTTCCAATGTCGAGACGTGAGTTTCTGTTGCAGAGTTATTTGAGAAGCGTCTCGCTAATTCGATAGAAACAGGACTCGGATCGACTCCGGTGACAACTACTCCGGGGAGTGATGCGATGTCGTTGGTCAGGATGCCGGTTCCGCAACCAGCATCCAGCACGGACTGCGCGGTACCGATTCGTTGCAATATAGCTGGTTTAAGGACCGCATTAAAACTCGTATCTTTGCCGCTGATCTGTTGCGCGTGTCTGATGGCGGCAATTCGGTCCCACTCTCGTGTTAGCTCGTCTTGCTTCGTGACTCGATTGATAGTGAATTCGCTCATGGTATTAATTGCTTTTCGTCACGTGTCTAAGCACGGCCGCGAGGTCCTTAGCCAACTGAAAAGGGATGGTATCGCTTGGTCGGAACTCTCTGATTACATGCGTATCGTCCTGTGATGTTCCGATGGCGATTTTCACGTGATTAGTGTCTGGATTAACGATGGTAAAGCGAGTCGTTAGGGAGATACCTTCCATTCCATAATGACTAATTTTTGCCCCAAGAGTTTTTAATCGATTAGTGAGTGCGGTTTCGCGACCTATTACTAGGGTAAGACTCCTTGACCGCGCTTTTATTGCAAGTACTTCCTCGACACTATCATCTACCCATGAAAGATCTCGGGAAACTATCAGGCAACTGCTCGAGGCTTCAATCAGCCGCTTCATGTACTTTCGAATGCGATTCTGCTGATTCCGTTTTGAGAACTTGTGCACTCCACGTTCCCTCGCTCGTTGAAGTCCCATGACCAGATCGGCAATTACGGCACCAGTCAGCAGTAGAAGCACTAACCACGTCCAGGGCGCGCGGCTTTCTAGCAGTTCAAAATCGGCAACGAGGAAGAAAAGCCCTAGGCTAGATAGCCCAATCACTCCAGATGTTATGAACACTCGTAGCAAGATAAGTCACCCATCTATAGTTGAAGCTAGTGTCGTTGAAGGGAAATGTAGCAGTCAGATCGAATGGTTTGCGTTGCTATGAGGATGCGGCGTATGCCGACCGAAGAAGGACTGCGCCGCGAGGTGGCAGGATGGACGGCGCGCGATCGCGCGGTCCGCCATGGTGTAACGGCAGCACGGCAGCCTTTGGAGCTGTCCGGTCCAGGTTCGAATCCTGGTGGCGGAGCGGCACCAGGACGGTGCGCTCACGGAGGAGAACGCGAAGAACATGGCAGACAATACGCTCGCCGTCGTGATCCTGGCGGCAGGCCAGGGCACCCGCATGAAGTCCCGCACCCCGAAGGTCCTGCACCGCCTCGCCGGGAGGCCGCTGCTCGGGCACGTGCTCGACACGGCCGCCTCGCTCGACGCGGCGCACGTCGTCACCGTGGTGCGCCACGAGCGCGACCGGGTCGCCGAGGCCGTCCTCGAGCACACCCCCTCCGCACTGGTGGTGGACCAGGACGAGACGCCCGGCACCGGCCGCGCGGTCGAGCAGGGCCTCGCGGCGCTCCCGGAGTCCTTCGCCGGCACGGTCGTCGTGCTGAGCGCCGACGTCCCGCTGCTGGACGCGCCGACCCTCCGCCGCCTGCTCGACGAGCACCTCGCCGCGGCGAACGCGCTCACCATGCTCTCCTGCGTGCTCGAGGACCCGACCGGCTTCGGCCGTATCGTCCGCGGCGGCGACGGCGCCTTCGCCTCCATCGTGGAGCAGAAGGACGCCAGCCCCGACGAGCTCGACCTCACCGAGATCAACGCCGGCGTCTACGCCTTCGACGCCGCCGCGCTCCGCTCGGTCATCGGCGCGATCGGCACCGAGAACGCTCAGCGGGAGAAGTACCTCACCGACGCCGCCGCCGCGCTCAAGGCCGCCGGCCGCGCGATCGAGGCCGTCCCTGTGCAGGACCGCTGGCTCGTGGCCGGGATCAACGACCGCGCCCAGCTCGCCGCCGCGGCGCTCGAGCTCAACGCGCGCATCGTGCGCCGCTGGCAGCTCGAGGGCGTCACGATCCAGGACCCGGCGACGACCTGGATCGACGTGGACGCGGTCCTCGCCCCGGACGTCGAGATCCTCCCGGGCACGCAGATCAAGGGGCCGACCGTCATCGCCACCGGTGCGGTCATCGGCCCGGACACCACGCTCGACTCCTGCGAGGTCGGCGAGGACGCGGTCGTGAAGCGCTCCGACGCCACGCTCGCCGTGATCGGCGCGAAGGCCCAGGTCGGCCCGTTCTCGTTCCTCCGCCCCGGCACCGTGCTCGGCGCCCGCGGCAAGATCGGCACCTACGTCGAGACCAAGAACGCCGTCATCGGCGAGGGATCGAAGGTCCCGCACCTCTCCTACGTCGGTGACGCGGTCATCGGCGAGGAGTCGAACATCGGCGCCGGCTCGATCTTCGCCAACTACGACGGGGTGAGCAAGGCGTCCTCCGTGGTGGGCTCGCACGTGCGTGCGGGGTCGCACAACGTCTTCGTCGCCCCCGTTAGAATCGGTGACGGAGCGTACACGGGCGCCGGCACGGTCATCCGCAAGGACATCCCCGCCGGAGCCCTCGGGATCACCGTCGCTCCGCAGCGCAACATGGCCGGGTGGGTGCAGACCCACCGTCCGGGCACCGCAGCGGCCGACGCCGCCGAGGCGGCCCTGGCGTCGGATCCCACCGGATCCGACCAGGCGCCCACCGGAGGAAGCGGAGCACAGTGACCGGCATCACCGCCAGCAACAAGAAGAGCCTGGTCCTCGTCTCGGGGAGGGCGCATCCGGCACTGGCGGAGGCGGTCGCCGACGAGCTCGGGACCGAGCTCGTCACGACCGAGGGGCGCACCTTCGCCAACGGCGAGCTCTACGTCCGCTACGGCGAGTCGGTCCGCGGAGGCGACGTGTTCGTCCTCCAGTCGCACACGTCCCCGATCAACGAGTGGCTGATGGAGCAGCTGATCATGGTCGACGCGCTCAAGCGCGCCTCCGCCAAGCGGATCACCGTGGTCGCCCCCTTCTACCCCTACGCGCGCCAGGACAAGAAGGGCCGCGGCCGCGAGCCGATCTCGGCCCGCCTCGTCGCGGACCTCTTCAAGGCGGCGGGAGCCGACCGGATCATGTCGGTCGACCTGCACGCGGCGCAGATCCAGGGCTTCTTCGACGGCCCCGTCGACCACCTCTTCGCAATGCCGGTGCTGCTCGAGCACTTCCGCGAGAAGCTCGACCCCTCGACCCTCACCATCGTCTCGCCCGACATGGGCCGCGTCCGCGTCGCCGACATCTGGAGCGACAAGCTCGGCGTCCCGCTGGCGATCATCCACAAGCGCCGCGACCCGAAGGTCGCCAACCAGGTCTCCGTCCACGAGATCGTCGGCGAGGTGAAGGGCCGCGTCTGCCTCCTCGTCGACGACCTCATCGACACCGGGCGCACCATCGCGAAGGCGGCCGAGGCGCTGAAGAAGGCGGGCGCGATCGGCGTGGTCGTCGCGGCGACCCACGCCGTCTTCTCGGACCCGGCGGTCGAGCTCCTGAGCTCCGAATTCATCGACTCGGTCGTCGTCACCGACACCCTGCCGCTGCCGCCGGAGAAGACCTGGGACCGCCTGACGATCCTGCCCATCGCTCCGCTGCTGGCCCGCGCCATCCACGAGGTCTTCGACGACGGCTCCGTGACGTCGATGTTCGACGGCGACGCGTAGGACCCCGCGCCCCGGGTGTGCCCTGCACAGCGCACCCGGGTCCCGCCCCGGCTCCACCGCCTAGGGTGAGGCCGTGCCCCAGCGTTCGGATGCGACCCTCGCCCTGGCGGCGGTCTTCCTGGTCTGGTCGCCGGCCGCCGCCGCAGCGGGCTGGTGGCTGCTCCTCGGGCTCGCCGTCGCTGCGGCCGCCGCGGCCCTGGGCGCCGTCGCCGATGCCGGGCGCACCGTCCACGACGGCCCCTCCTCCGAGTGGCTCGGGATCGTCGGGCGCGCCTTCGCCTCGGCCGCGCTGGCCCTGACCGCGGCCCAGTCGGTCCTCGGGGGAGCGGCCCGGCCCCTGGCCGTCCTGCTGCTCGTGGCCGTCGCGCTCTTCGGCCTGCGCGGCGGGCGCCTCCCCGCTCGCCCGGTCCTGCTCCTCGTCGGTGCGGTCGTCGTCCTGCTGGCCGCCGCCGCCGTGATTGTGCTGGTGTCCCCTCCGGACCCCGCGCCGCTCGACCCGCTGCGCGACGGAGGGCCGCTGGGAGCCGGCACCGCCGCGGCGCTGCTCCTGATCCTCCTGCCGACCTTCCGCTCCGGCGCGGTGACGGCTCTCCGCCCCGCCCTGCTGCGCATCGGGATCGCCACGGCGGCCGCCGCCGCGCTCGGTGCCGGTCTGCTCCTGGCGGCCGGTCCCGAGGTCCTCGCGTCCTCGGAGACCCCCCTGAGCGCTGTCACCCGGGGCACGCCTGCGTCCGGGCTCGTCGGGGCCGCCGCGGTGATCGCGGTCCTGCTCGCGCTCCTCGACCTCGGGAGGAGGGACGCGCGCGCCCTCGTCCGTCTCGCCGGCGCGGGGGAGATCCCGGCGGTGCTCGCCACCAGGAACCGCAGGACCGGCGTGCCGGCGGCGGCCCAGCTCGTCCTCTGCCTGGTCGCCGTGCTCGCGGTCGTGATCCTCGACGCCGACGCGCTGCTCGCCTTCGCCGTGGCCGCCCTGCTGGTGGCGACCATCGTGCGGCGCCTCGACCACGGAGCGGCCGGGGCGAGCGGGCCCGCCCTCGCGTCGGCCGCGGTCTCGCTGCTGCTCCTGCTCGCCCTCCCGGCGGCCACGGCGGCCGCCGCAGCGGTGCTCCTGGCGGCGCTCCTGATCGCGCGGGCGTTCCGGACCTGAGGGGTCAGCCGGCCCGGGCGTCGAGCGCCCGCTCGGGGAGCCGGACGCCACCGCCCGGCTCCGCTGACGACGGGGGAGCTCCCTCCGCGACGAGGAAGGCGCCCCCGCCCGAGGATCCGTGGGTCCTGCGGGCGGGGGCGCCTTCCTCGTGCGACGCAGGTCAGTGCGTGGAGGGGTCCTGCTCGACCTCGGTGCGGTCACCCGACCACAGCGTGTGGAAGGTGCCCTCCTTGTCGACGCGCTTGTAGGTGTGCGCTCCGAAGAAGTCGCGCTGGCCCTGCACGAGAGCGGCCGGGAGGCGCTTGGAGGCGAGCGAGTCGTAGTACGACAGCGCGGCGCCGAAGCCGGGGATCGGCACGCCCGAGAGCGCGGCGGTCGAGACGATGCGGCGCCAGGCGGCCTCGCCGTTGGCGACGGCCTCGGCGAAGTACGGGTCCTCGAGGAGGGTCGTGATGCCGGCGTTCTCGTCGTAGGCGTCGACGATGCGGTTGAGGAACTGGGCGCGGATGATGCAGCCCGCCCGCCAGATCTTGGCGACCGCTCCCTTGTCGATCTCCCAGCCGTACTTCTCGGCTCCGGCGATGATCGCGTCGAAGCCCTGCGAGTAGGCGACGACCTTGGAGGCGTAGAGCGCGGCGCGCACGTCGTCCTCGAAGCCCTCGTACTTCTCGACCGGGGTCGGGCGCGAGGTGACGCGGGCCTGCACGGCCTCGCGCTGCTCGGGGTGGGAGGACACGGCGCGGGCGAAGACGGCCTCGGCGATGCCGCCGACGGGGACGCCGAGGTCGAGCGCGTTCTGCACGGTCCAGACGCCGGTGCCCTTCGAGCCGGCCTGGTCGAGGACGACGTCGATGAAGGGGTTGCCGGTGTCGGCGTCGACCTGGCGGAGCACCTCGGCGGTGATCTCGATGAGGTACGACTCGAGGTCGCCCTTGTTCCAGGCGTCGAAGACCTCGGCGATGGCGGCGGGCTCGTGTCCGCCGACGGTGCGGAGCAGGTCGTACGCCTCGGCGATGAGCTGCATGTCGGCGTACTCGATGCCGTTGTGGATCATCTTGACGAAGTGGCCGGCGCCGTCGGTGCCGATGTGGGTGACGCAGGGCTCGCCCTCGGCGACCGCGGCGATCGACGAGAGGATCGGGCCGAGGGTCCTGTAGGACTCGACCGAGCCGCCGGGCATGATCGACGGGCCCTTGAGCGCGCCCTCCTCGCCGCCGGAGATGCCGGTGCCGACGAAGTGGATGCCGGTCTCGCGGACGGCCTTCTCGCGGCGGATGGTGTCGGTGAAGAGCGCGTTGCCGCCGTCGACGATGATGTCGCCGGGCTCGAAGACCTTCGTCAGCTGCTCGATCACGGCGTCGGTGCCGCGGCCGGCCTGGACCATGATGATCGCGGTGCGCGGGGTGGCGAGCGAGGCGGCGAAGTCCTCGATGGTCTCGGACGCGACGAAGCCCGCCTCCGGGTGCTCCGTGATGAGGGTCTCGGTGCGGCCGTAGGAGCGGTTGAACACCGCGACCGTGTTGCCCTCGCGGCTGGCGAGGTTGCGGGCGAGGTTCGAGCCCATCACCGCCAGACCGACGACTCCGATGTTGGCTGTGGCGGTGGGCTTGTCAGACACGGTTCTCCTCGACGTTCGCGTTCAGGGGCGAGCCCAGGCTAGCCCCGGGTCGCTCCGGGGAGCCCGGGTCCGAGCCGTCTCCCGGCTGCACATCGGTCGTGCGGCGCGCGCACGGTCTTGCGCGCGCCGCGACGACCGCGACCGGAGCCGGTCAGGCGCCGTGGCCGAGGGGGACGCGCTCCGACGGGATCGGCGGCGGCGGGGGAGTGCCGTCGCCGAACGGGCGGCCGCCGAGCTCCTCGCGGCGCGAGGGGACGAGCCAGCCGGAGAGGTCCGGGCCCTTGGGGACGACGCCGGTCGGATTGATGTCCCGCTGCACCTCGTAGTAGTGCGACTTGATGTGGGTGAAGTCGATCGTGTCGCCGAACCCCGGAGTGGCGAAGAGGTCGCGGGCGTAGCCCCAGAGCGCGGGCATCGCCGACAGCAGGTTCCGGTTGGCCTTGAAGTGGCTGTAGTAGACGGCGTCGAAGCGGGCGAGCGTCGTGAAGAGCCGCACGTCCGCCTCGGTGATGGTGTCGCCGACCAGGTAGCGGCGGGTGCTCAGCCGCTCCTCCAGCCAGTCCAGCCGCGCCCAGAGGCGGTCGTAGGCCCGCTCGTAGGAGCGCTGCGACCCGGCGAAGCCGCACTTGTAGACGCCGTTGTTCACGTCGTGGAAGACCAGCTCGGCGATCTCGTCGATCTCCTCGCGGTGCTCCTCGGGGTAGAGGTCGGGGGCGCCGTCGCGGTGGAACGCGGTCCACTCGGTGGAGAAGTCGAGCGTCATCACCGGGTAGTCGTTGGTGACGACCTGGCCGCTCGGGATGTCCACGAGGGCCGGGACGGTGATCCCGCGCGGGTAGTCGGGGAAGCGGGCGAAGAACGCGTCCTGGAGGCGGGGGATGCCCAGCACCGGGTCGACCCCGCCCGGATCGAGGTCGAAGGTCCAGCTGCGCTTGTCGTGCGTGGGCCCGCAGATGCCCATCGAGAGGGCGTCCTCGAGACCGAGCAGGCGCCGCACGATCACGGCGCGGTTCGCCCACGGGCAGGCGCGGGAGACCACGAGGCGGTAGCGCCCGGCCTCCACCGGGTACCCGTCGCGGCCGTCGGCGGTGATCCGCGTCGGGATGTAGTTCGTGTCGCGGTGGAAGCCGTTCTTCTCGACGTAGGAGCCGAAGTCGTCGCTCGTCATACCCGCACGGTAGGCGGTCCGCCTGGACGTCCGGCTCCGAGTCCGGCGGCGACCGCCTGCTGGCGGGCGGCCGCGATGCCGGGTAGGATCGGCAGCTGAACTTCGGCGAGGGATGCACGTGCATCCGTGATCGACGCGGTGGAAGCAGGCGAGGCCCCTACGGGGCGCCACGGACTTCTCCTCACGCTGACATGCGTTCGAGTCGACAAACCGTCCGTGGCCGCAGGCCACGACCCGATCCGGTGGCGTGCGCGCCGCCCAAGGAGAACATCATGGCTGAACTGACCAACAAGGTCGTCGTCGAGGTCCGCACCTCGTTCGGCAAGGGCGCCGCCCGCAAGATCCGCGCGCAGGACAAGATCCCCGCGGTCCTCTACGGCCACGGCACCGAGCCCCAGCACCTCACCCTCCCGGGCCACCAGGTGCTCCTGCTCACCCGCAAGGCGAACGCGATCCTCGAGCTCGACATCGAGGGCGCCGCGCAGACCACGCTGGTGAAGGACATCCAGCGCGACCCGGTGCGCCAGATCATCGAGCACATCGACCTCGTCGTCATCAACAAGGGCGAGAAGGTCGAGGTGGACATCCCCGTGCACGTCGAAGGCGACGCCGCTCCCGGCACCCTCGTCTCGATCGAGTCGAACACCCTCTCGCTCGAGGTCGACGCCACGCGCATCCCGCAGAACATCGTCGTCTCCGTCGAGGGCCTCGAGGCCGGCACGCAGATCACCGCTGCCGACGTCACGCTCCCCGAGGGCGCCACGCTGGTCACCGACGCCGAGATCCTCATCGTCAACGTCACCGCCGAGGTCGAGCAGGACCTGGGCGAGGACGACGAGACCCCGGCCTCGGGCGACGTCGTCGCCGAGACCGCGGAGTAGTCCGCACCACCCCGGGAACGGGCCCGCTCGCAGCCGCGGCGGGCCCGTTCCGCGTCCGGCGGGGGAGTCCCTCCGCCGCCCCCGAGGAAGAGGAACGACATGGGTGACACCTGGCTGGTCGTCGGACTGGGCAACCCGGGCGCGCAGTACGCGCGCAACCGGCACAACGTCGGCCAGATGGTGCTCGACGAGCTCGCGACGCGGATCGGCGGCTCGTTCCGCCGGCACAACCGCGCCAACGCCGTGGTCGCCGAGGGCTTCCTCCGCCCGGGCGGACCGAAGCTCGTGCTGGGCAAGCCCAACAGCTTCATGAACCTCTCCGGCGGGCCGACGGCGCAGCTGCTCGACTTCTACTCGGTCGACCCGGCGCACCTGATCGTCGTGCACGACGAGCTCGACATCCCCTTCGACACCCTGCGCCTCAAGCAGGGCGGCGGTCACGGGGGGCACAACGGCATCCGCGACATCCTCGCGGCGACCGGAGGAGCCGAGTTCCTGCGCGTGCGGGTCGGCATCGGCCGCCCGCCGGGCCGCCAGCAGGCCGCCGACTTCGTGCTGAAGGACTTCGCCGGCCCGGAGCGCGAGGCGCTCCCGATCCTGGTCTCGGACGCCGCCGACGCCGTCGAGCTCATCGCCGACTCCGGCCTCTCCGCCGCCCAGCTGAAGTTCCACACCAGCGCCTGACCCACCCTCCACCGAGGGAGCCCCGAACCGGCGAGGGAGACCGCAGCCCCGGGCTCCCTCGACGGTTCGGGGTTCCCTCGACGGTCGGCCCGCGGGGCGGCCGTAAACTGGATCCGTGCCCCTCAACGAGATCATCTCGGCGCTGTCGCGCGCCTCCACGTTCGACGATGCTCTCGCGTACGCGGTGCGGGACGCCGACTTCTCGGTGGCCGACGGCCTCCGGGTCCCCCTGCTCGCGGGCCTGATCGAGAGGCGCGCGGAGGCGGGACGCCCGCAGGCGGCGCTGGTGGTCACGGCCACGGGCCGCGACTCCGAGAACGTGCGCGCCTCCCTCGGCTGCATGCTGCCGGATGCGGACGTCGTCGAGTTCCCCGCGTGGGAGACGCTGCCGCACGAGCGCCTCAGCCCGAGCGCCGAGATCGTGGGGCGGCGCCTGGACGCGCTGCGGCGGATGAAGCAGTGGTCCGGCGAGCGGCCCCTCGTGGTGGTCGCCTCCGTGCGCGCGGCGCTGCAGCCGGTCGCCGACAACCTCGCCGACATCGAGCCGATCCGACTCGTGAAGGGCGCCCGCGGCTACGACCTCGGCCGCATCTCGGCCGAGCTGGTCGACCTGGCCTACGCCCGGGTCGACATGGTCACGCGCCGCGGCGAGTTCGCCGTGCGCGGCGGCATCCTCGACGTCTTCCCCGCGGTGGCCGAGCACCCGAGCCGAGTGGACTTCTTCGGCGACGAGGTCGACTCCATCCGCGGCTTCTCCGTGGCGGATCAGCGCTCGCTCCCGGGCGAGGCCGACTCGGTGGTCCTCCCGCCGAGCCGCGAGCTGCTGCTGGTGCCGGCGGTGCGGCAGCGGGCCCGCGAGATGCTGCACGAGTTCCCGAGCCTGTCGGCGATGCTCGCCAAGATCGCCGAGGGCATCCCGGTCGAGGGGATGGAGTCGCTCGCCCCCGCGCTGCTGGAGCGGCTGGTCCCGATCTCGCACTACCTGCCCGAGGGGGCGGCCGTCGCTGTCCTCGCCCCCGAGCGCGTGGCGACGCGGGCGATCAGCCTCGCCGAGACGAACCGCGAGTTCCTGCAGGCGGCCTGGAGCGCGGCGACCGCCGGCGCCGAGGCCCCCATCGACCTCGCCTCGGGCGAGTTCATCTCGCTCGGCGCGCTCCGCGACTCCGTGAAGCTCAGCGCCCCGGGCGCCGACGCTCCCGACCACCCGTGGTGGACGATGAGCACGTTCCGCCAGGGCCCCGCCGCGGGCGAGGCCGAGGTGCTGCCGGAGGAGCTCGGGATCGACGAGATCCTCGCCGTCCGCGTCGAGGGCGAGCCGGTCCCCGGATTCGGAGCGAGCGTCGAGGGCGCCCTCGCCCACGTCCGCGCGCGCCTGGCCGACGGCTGGACCGTGGTCCTGACCGCGCCCGGCACCGGCACGGTCGAGCGCACCGACCAGGTCCTCGCCGAGCACGAGGTCGCCGCCCGCATCGTCGCCGACCTCCCCGCAGGGCTCGAGCCGGGTCTGGCCTACGTGGTCCAGGCCTCCGTCGATCACGGCTTCGAGGTGGAGGAGGCGAAGCTCGCCCTGCTCACCGACACGGAGTTCTACGGCCGCACCGTCGGCTACGACTCCCGCGCGGTGAAGAAGCTCGCGTCGCGTCGCAAGAACGTCGTCGACCCGCTGCAGCTCACGCCCGGCGACTTCGTGGTGCACGCCACGCACGGCATCGGCCGGTTCGTGGAGCTCTCGCAGCGCGAGGTCTCCAGCGGGGGCCGCAACGCGATCAAGACCCGCCGCGAGTACCTGGTGCTCGAGTACGCCCCCAGCAAGCGCGGCTTCCCCGGCGACAAGCTGCTCGTCCCCACGGACCAGCTCGACCTGCTCTCCCGCTACGTCGGCGGCGAGGCTCCGGCGCTGAGCAAGATGGGCGGGAGCGACTGGGCGCAGGCCAAGAGCAAGGCCCGCCGCGCGGTCCGCGACATCGCGGTCGAGCTCGTGAAGCTCTACTCCGCCCGGATGGCCTCCCGCGGGCACGCGTTCCCGCCGGACACCCCCTGGCAGCGCGAGCTGGAGGAGGCGTTCCCGTTCGCCGAGACCCCCGACCAGCTCACCGTCATCGACGAGGTCAAGGCCGACATGGAGCGGCCGATCCCGATGGACCGCCTGCTCTCGGGCGACGTCGGCTTCGGCAAGACCGAGGTCGCCGTGCGCGCCGCGTTCAAGGCGATCCAGGACGGCAAGCAGGTCGCGATGCTCGTGCCGACCACGCTGCTCGTCCGCCAGCACCTCGAGACGTTCCAGGAGCGCTTCGCCGGCTTCCCCGTCCACCTGCGGGCGCTCAGCCGGTTCCAGAGTGCGAAGGAGTCGAAGGAGACGATCGAGGGCCTGGCCGACGGCACCGTCGACATGGTCATCGCGACCCACCGGCTCCTCAGCGACAACATCGTCTTCAAGGACCTCGGCCTGCTCGTGATCGACGAGGAGCAGCGCTTCGGCGTCGAGCACAAGGACAAGCTCAAGGCGCTGAAGAAGAACGTCGACATCCTCTCGATGAGCGCCACGCCCATCCCGCGGACGCTCGAGATGGCGGTGACCGGCATCCGCGAGATGTCGACCCTCGCGACCCCGCCGGAGGAGCGCCACCCGATCCTCACCTTCGTCGGCCCCTACTCCGAGAAGCAGGTGTCGGCCGCGATCCGCCGGGAGCTCCTGCGCGAGGGCCAGGTGTTCTTCGTGCACAACCGCGTCTCGACGATCAACCGCGTCGCCTCGCAGCTCGCCGAGCTGGTGCCCGAGGCGCGGATCGCGGTCGCGCACGGCAAGCTCAGCGAGTCGCAGCTCGAGCGGATCATCGTCGACTTCTGGGAGCGCAAGTTCGACGTCCTGGTGTCGACGACGATCGTCGAGACCGGCCTCGACATCCCGAACGCCAACACGCTGATCGTCGACCGCGCCGACAAGTACGGTCTCTCGCAGCTGCACCAGCTGCGCGGGCGGGTCGGCCGCGGCCGCGAGCGCGCCTACGCCTACCTCC
The DNA here is from genome assembly GCF_002931865.1 of Rathayibacter sp. AY1C7. Classification (NCBI taxonomy): domain Bacteria; kingdom Bacillati; phylum Actinomycetota; class Actinomycetes; order Micrococcales; family Microbacteriaceae; genus Rathayibacter; species Rathayibacter sp. AY1C7. The sequence goes on from NZ_PSWB01000010.1 coordinate 108,863, forward strand.
TCTACGACGAGACGAAGCCGCTGAGCGAGACCGCGCACGACCGGCTGCAGACCCTGGCCGCCAACTCGGACCTCGGCGGCGGCATGCAGATCGCGCTGAAGGACCTCGAGATCCGCGGTGCGGGCAACCTCCTCGGCGGCGAGCAGTCCGGGCACATCCAGGGCGTGGGATTCGACCTCTACCTGCGGATGATCGGCGAGGCCGTCGACACCTTCCGCGGCGAGGTCGCCGAGGGGCAGACGGAGCTGCGGCTCGAGCTGCCCGTCGACGCGCGCATCCCGGAGGAGTACGTCGACAGCGAGCGGCTGCGCCTGGAGGCGTACCAGAAGCTGTCGGCCGCGTCGTCGCCGACGGCGAAGGAGGGGAGCATCGACCTCGTGGTCGAGGAGCTGACCGACCGCTACGGCGAGCTGCCCGAGGCGGTCGAGAACCTCATCCTGGTGTCGCGGCTGCGGATGCGCGCACAGAAGGCGGGCCTGAGCGACGTGGTCGCGATGGGCTCGAACGTCCGCGTGGCTCCCGCTCATCTGCCCGACTCGATCCAGGTGCGCCTGCGCCGGATGTACCCGACCGCGAAGTACCTGCAGCAGGCCGACGCGGTCGTCGTGCCGATGCCCGTGCTCGACGGCGTCCCGCTCGGCGACCGGGCGCTCATCCAGTGGGTGGCGTCGCTCCTGGACGCGCTGTTCCCGGAGCCTGTCACCGTCTGAGGTCCTCGGGGCGGCGCTCCCCGGTGGCGCGCCGCCCTGCTCCGGAGGCCGTAACCGCTGCGGGAGGGCCCGCTGGCAGGATGGAGGGCATGCCGCTCCTCGCCGCCCGACGTCCCCGAGAGCCGGAGCCGCTCGCCGGCCCGCTGGTCGCCGTCCGCGGGGTCGCGGTGCGCGCCTCGGGCGTCGAGCTGCTCGCCCCGTGCTCGCTCGGGGTGGAGGCGGGGGAGCGCGTCGCGGTGACGGGCCGCAACGGCACCGGCAAGACCACGCTCCTGCGGGTGATCGCCGGCCTCACCGCTCCGAGCGAGGGAGTCGTGGCGGTGGCCGGGCGCGCCCCGGAGGAGCGCTCCGCCGCCCACCGCCGCGCCGTCGCCGCCCTGATCGGCACTCCGCCCTTCGAGCGGGACCTGACCCTCGAGGAGCACCTCGCGATGGTCGCCGTCTCGTGGGGCGAGCCGGTCGCCGACGCCCGCCGCGAGGCCGCAGCTGGTCTCGACGCGCTCGCGCTCGCTCCGCTCGCCCGCCGCTTCCCGCACGAGCTCTCCTCCGGGCAGACGCAGCTGTTCTCCCTCGCGCTCGTGCTGGCCCGTCCCTCCGCGGTGCTGCTGCTCGACGAGCCGGAGCAGCGGCTCGACGTCGAGCGGGTGCCGCTGGTCGCGGAGGTCCTGCGGCGCGCAGCCGCGTCCCGGGCGCTCGTCGTCGCGACCCACAGCCCTGTGCTGATCGAGGGTCTGGGCGCGCGGGTCGTCGAGCTGGAGCGGGCGTGACGCGCGCGGAGGGGGCCCGCGTCGCCGAGGTGCGGGCTCTGCACCGGCACCGCGCCGCGGCTCCGCCGAGTCCGCGCGCCTACGTGGGCTACCTCGCCGCGATGACCGTCCTCGTCGTCGTCCTCCCTCTCGCCCGGGCCCTCGCGCTCCTCGCCGCCGAGGCGGGAGCCGCGCCGGAGCCGCTGATCGCCCTCGCCGCGGGTCTCGCCCTGCCCGCCGCCGTGCTCCTGGGCCGGGTGCGCGGACCCGCGGTGGGCGAGCCGCACACCACGGCCGTGCTGCTCGCGACCGATCTGCGCCGCTGGTCGGTGCTCCGCCGACCCGTGGTCCGGGCGTCGGCCGGTCTCGTGGCGGGCTGCTCCGCCGGCGCGTCGCTCCTCGCCCTCGCCGCCTCCGCGCCGCTCCTCGCGGCCGTCGCCGGCGGTGCCGCGTTCGCCGGCCTCCTCGCCGTCGCCTGGCTCGCCGGTCAGTGCCTGCCCTCGCGCCTCCCCGCGCTCGCGGCGGGCCTCCTCGCCTCCCTCGCGGTCCTCGGGGCCCTCCTGCCCGGTGCGCCCACGCCGGGCGGCCTCCTCGCCTCAGCCGTGAGCGGAGCGGAGGAGGTGCGCGCCGCGACCGTGCTGCTCGCGTCGGCCGCGGTCCTCCTGGCCGCGGCGCCCCGGCTGCTCGACGCCGCGCGCGGGCCTCGCCTCCTCGCCCAGGCCCGGCAGTGGTCGGCGACCACCCGGCTCGGAGCGACGGGCGACCTCGCCGAGTCGCTCGACGGGTACCGCGCCCTCCCGGCGATCGGGCGGGGGCTCCGAGCGGTCCGCCTCTCCCCGTTCGCCCTCGCGGTGCCGGTGCGCGACGCGATCGGCGCGCTGCGCACTCCCGGCCGCTCAGCGGTCGCGGTCGTCGCCCTGGCCGTTGCCGGCGCCGCCGCCGTGCTCGCCGCGGTCGTGCCGTCCTCCCTCCTCGCACTCCCGGCCGCCGCGGCGGGCGTGCTCGCCTACCTCGGCGCCGGCGTCTGGAGCGACGGCTTCCGCCACGCCGCCGCGACAGCGGGGCAGCCGGCGCTCCTCGCCCCCGGTCCGTTCGAGCTGCTCCTCCTGCACGCCGTGCTCCCTCTGGTGCTCGCGGTCGGAGTCGCGGTGCTCGGCGCCCTCGCCGCCTCGCTGCTGCTCCCGGGCGCGGCGGTGCCGGTGGCCGCCGCGACCGCCGTCGCCGCCGTCGCCGCGCGGGCGATGGATGCGACCCGGGGTCCGCTGCCGCCGCAGCTGCTCAGCCCGGTGCCGCTCCCGATCGGGGACGGCGCGGGAGTCGCGGTGGTCCTCTGGAACCTGGCGGGTGCACTGGTCAGCGCCTCGACCGCGGTGTCCGTCGCGGCGTCGCCCGGTCTCCTCGCCGCGGTGCCGCTCGTCGCCGGCGGCTGCCTCCTCGTCGCGCGGCGGCGTCTCGCGCGGGCCTGAGGCTCCCGGGCGCCCGCGCCGCCCGGATGTCCGCGGCGGCGGCCGGACCGGATGCGAGGATGGCGGGGTGACCGCGCATCCCCGGCTCGACGAGCTCATCCGCACCGTCCACGTCCTCCGCGCCCCGGGCGGCTGCCCGTGGGACGCCGAGCAGACCCACGAGTCGCTCGTGCGCTACCTGATCGAGGAGTCGCACGAGCTCGTCGACGCCATCGAGGCGGGGGACCGGGCCGACCTGATCGAGGAGCTCGGCGACGTCCTCTACCAGGTGCTCTTCCACGCCGACCTGGCGGCCGAGAGCGCCGAGCCCTTCACCATCGAGGACGTCGCGGCGCACATGAACGCCAAGATGATCGGCCGCCACCCGCACGTCTTCGGCGACGCCACGGCCGAGACGGCCGACGACGTCATCGCGGTGTGGGACGAGCTCAAGCGCACCGAGAAGCCGCACCGCACCAGCGTGCTCGACGGGATCCCGCAGGGCATGCCGGCTCTCGCGCTCGCCGACAAGGTGATCGGCAAGGCGACCTCGCTGGGCGTCGTGGACGCCGGCCAGGGCCCGCTTCCCATCGAGTCGGAGGAGGACCTCGGCCCGCTGCTGCTGGCCATCGTCGCCTCCGCCCGCGCCCAGGGGCTCGACGCCGAGCGCGCGCTCCGCACGGCGACGCGCGACCTGCAGGACGAGATCCGCGCGGTGGAGCAGGAGCGGCGCGCGGACTGAGGCGCCCGCCGGCCCGCCCCGGCCGATCTGGGAGAATCGCCGTCATGGCCTCCCCGATCACCCCGCCCCGCGGCATGCGCGACTTCCTCCCCGCCGACAAGGCGAAGCGCGAGCACGCGCTCGGCGTCATCCGCCGCGTGTACGCCTCCCACGGGTTCGACGAGATCGAGACGCCCGTGGTCGAGGACTTCGACCGCCTCCACTCCGGGCTCGGCGGCGACAACGAGAAGCTCGCCTTCAGCGTCCTGCGCCGCGGGCTCACCCGCGACGACCTGGCGGCGGTCGACGACGCGTCCGCCCTCGCCGACCTCGGCCTGCGCTTCGACCTCACGGTGCCTCTCGCCCGCTTCTACGCCTCGCACCGCGCCGAGCTGCCGGCCGTCTTCCGCTCGGTGCAGATCGCGCCGGTGTGGCGCGCCGAGCGCCCTCAGAAGGGGCGGTACCGCCAGTTCGTGCAGTGCGACATCGACATCATCGGCGAGCCCGGGCAGCTGGCCGAGGTCGAGCTCATCACGGCGACCGCCGCGGCGCTCGACGCGCTGGGCCTCGAGGACTGCACCATCCGGATCAACGACCGCCGCATCCTCACCGGAATCCTCGAGCACTGCGGCTTCGCCCCCGAGCGCTTCGGCCCGGCGCTGATCTCGATCGACAAGCTCGACAAGATCGGCGCCACCGGGGTCGTCGCCGAGCTCGAGGCCGACGGGCCGGACGCGGCCGCGGTCCTCGGGGGATACCTCGCGCGGATCGAGGAGGCGGTCGCCGCCGGGGGAGTGGCGCTCGAGCAGTCCGCGATCCTCGACGTGCTGCCCGAGGGCATCGACCCGGAGGCGGTGCTCGCGCTCGAGACCCTGGCCCGGTCGCTGCGCTCGCTCCCCGCCGGCGTCTCGCTCCGCTTCGACCCGACGCTCGTGCGGGGCATGGGCTACTACACCGGCACGATCTTCGAGATCGCGCACCCGTCCTCGGGCTCCTCGGTCGGCGGAGGCGGGCGGTACGACGGGATGATCGGCCGCTTCCTCGGTCAGGACGTGCCGGCCTGCGGCTTCTCGATCGGCTTCGAGCGGATCGTCGAGCTGATCGGCGGTGCCGTCGTCGAGCGTCCCGACGCCGTCGTCCTCGTCCACGAGCGGGACGCGGCGCCCGAGCTGCTGCTCGCGCTCAAGCAGGAGCTGATCGCCCGGGGCTCGCGCGTGCGCCTCGAGCGCCGGGCGAAGAACCTCACCCCGCTGCTGGACCGCGCGGCCGCCGCGGGCTTCACCCGCTTCGCTCTCGTTCCGCGCGATGCCGCCTCCGCCGCCGACCTCTCCTTCAAGGACCTCGGCTGATCCGCGCCGGCGGCGCCGGGTGAGCGACGCCGGCTGCCCGCGCTGAGCCGCGCCCGCGGGAGGGGCCGGGGCCGTCCTGTCGGGCCTGAACAGGGTCTCAGCCGATCCGTCAGGGGATCATGCCGATCTGGTCGGATCCTTGTCGGATCCGTGAGAGCCTTAATACCCGCGAAATCTGCGGACACACCCGAGAAATCTCCCCCGGATAGCGTCGAGGCACCCGATCGGCGCGGCTTGGCGCGCCTGCACGGGCACCCCGTCGCGACCCCGCGCACCTCACCGCAGCAGCCCTGACGATCCCCACCCGAGGAGTCCCCTTGACCCTGTCGCCCCTCCGCTCCCTCCCGGCCTTCGACCGCCGCAGCCTCCTCCGCCTGGCGGGTGTCGCCGGCCTCGCGATCGGCGGCGCCTCCGTCCTCGCATCCTGCGCCTCCGACTCCTCCGGCGCGTCCGCCGCGGACGGCGGCGACCTCGGCACCCTCAAGGTCCAGCTCTCCTGGATCAAGAACGAGGAGTTCGCGGGCGAGTTCTTCGCCGACTCGAAGGGCTACTTCACCGAGGCCGGCCTGGCAGGAGTGACGCTCACCCCCGGCCCCTCGACGGGCGTGGCCGAGCTCCTCTCGGGCAGCGCGGACGTCGCGCTCAGCGACGCCGTCTCGATCGGCACCGCGATCGCCCAGCAGGAGGCCCCGCTCAAGATCATCGGCGCGACCTACCAGAAGAACCCCTTCACGGTCCTCTCGATCAAGACCGCCGGGAACATCGCCACTCCGGCCGACCTCGCCGGGAAGAAGATCGGCGTCCAGGCCTCGAACACCTCCCTGTTCCAGGCGCTGCTCGCCGCGAACGGCCTCTCCGAGTCCGACCTCACGGTCGTCCCCGTCGAGTACGACCCCTCCGTCCTCGTCAACGGCACCGTCGACGGCTTCATCGCCTACCTGACGAACGAGGCCATCACGGTCGCCGGCGAGGGCTACGAGGTCGTCAACCTGCCCTTCGCCGACAACGGCCTCCCCTTCGTCGCCGAGACCTTCTCAGTGTCGGAGCAGGCGATCGCCGAGAAGCGCGACGCTCTGAAGGCGTTCCTCGTCGCCGAGATCAAGGGCTGGACCGACGCCGTCAACGACCCGGAGGCGGGCGCGATGCTCGCCGTCGAGAACTACGGCAAGGACCTCGGCCTCAACGAGGAGTCCTCCAAGAAGGGCGCCACCATCCAGGCCGAGGAGCTGGTCGTCTCGGACGAGACGGTCTCGAACGGCCTCTTCACCATCTCCGAGACGCTGCAGTCCGAGACCATCGCGTCCCTCGCGGGCGCCGGGATCGACGTCACGGCCGAGGACCTCTTCGATCTGACCCTCCTCGACGAGGTCTACGAGGAGAACCCCGAGCTGATGAAGTACGCGGCCTGATCCTGATCCACGAAGGGCACCACTCGTGACCGACACGACCGACGCCGGCACCCTGCGCGACCAGGGTGCCGGCGGCACCGGCATCCAGATCCACGGCCTGTCGAAGACGTTCCGGATGGGCTCGCGCAGCGTCGCGGCGCTGCAGGACACCGACCTCCACACCGACCAGGGCAGCTTCCTCGCCCTGCTCGGCCCGTCGGGGTGCGGCAAGTCGACCATCCTGCGCATCCTCGCGGGGCTGGAGGAGCCGACGTCCGGCTCCATCCGGGTCGACGGCCGGACCCCCCAGGAGCTGCGCCGCGACAACAAGCTCGGCATCGCCTTCCAGGACCACGCGCTCCTGCCATGGCGCAGCGTCATGGCGAACATCCGCCTGCCGTTCGAGATCGCGGGCAAGAGCGTCGACCAGTCCTACATCGACGAGCTGATCGACCTCGTCGGCCTCCGCGGCTTCGAGAAGGCCAAGCCGGCCCAGCTCTCCGGCGGCATGCGCCAGCGCGTGTCGATCGCCCGGTGCCTGATCCTCAAGCCCGAGGTCCTGCTGCTCGACGAGCCGTTCGGCGCCCTCGACGACATGACGCGGCAGAAGCTCAACCTCGAGCTGCTGCGGATCTGGACCGAGAAGCCCGCCACGACGCTCCTCGTCACGCACGGCATCTCGGAGGCGATCTTCCTCTCGGACCGCGTCGCGGTGATGAGCCCGCGCCCGGGACGGGTGAAGGAGATCATCGACATCGACCTCCCCCGCCCGCGCACCCCCGAGATGCAGCGCACCCCCGAGTTCCACGCCTACGTCGACCAGGCCTCCGAGCTGCTGTTCGGCGACGGCGGCGCGGCCGCGGACGACCGCGTCTAGGAGGCATCGTGGCCACCACGCTCCCCGCGGCCCCGCGCCGCGCCCTGTCCCTGCCTCCGTGGCTCACCGGGCTGATCGGCGTCGCCGCGATCGTCGCCGTCTGGTGGATCGTGGCGCTCGTCACCGCGCCCACCGGCGCCGCGACCTACGCGCCCGTCCCCACTCCCGTGCAGGTCGTGCAGACCGCGATGGAGGACGGCGCCGGCTTCTACTGGCGCAACTTCTCCGTCACGATCGGCGAGGCGGCCGTCGGCTACTTCTGGGGCAACCTCCTTGCGCTCGTGCTCTCGGCGCTCGTGCTGGTCCTGCCCTGGCTGGAGGGGGTCGTCTCGCAGCTCGCGGTCATCACCTACTGCGTGCCGATCGTCGCCATCGGAGCGATCGTGCTGCTGATCCTCGGCGGTGCGGACGCTCCCGGGAAGGCGAGCGCGACGGCGATCTTCCTGGCCGGCCTCTCGGTGTTCTTCACAACGGTCGTCGGCAGCCTGCTCGGGCTGAAGGCGGCCGACAAGGCGGCGCTCGACGTCGTCACGGTCTACGGGGGCTCGCGGTTCACCCAGCTGCGCAAGGTCCGTCTGATCGCGGCGCTGCCCAACATCCTGTCGGCGCTGCAGATCGCGGTGCCCGCGGCCTTCCTCGGCGCGATCCTCGGCGAGTACTTCGGCAAGATCGAGACGGGCGTGGGCCCGATCCTGGTCGCGGCGCAGGTCTCGCTGAACTCGCCCCGCGTCTGGGCGCTCTTCCTCCTCTGCGCGGGCGTCGCGCTCCTCGGCTACGGCATCGTCGGACTGATCGGGCGCCTCATCGCGCCCTGGTCCTCCGGAAAGCGGGCATGACCATGACGACCACCGTCCCCGACCGCACGGAGCAGTCCACGGCCACGTCGATCCTCGCGGTCGACGAGCTGCGGCGCCAGCTGCGCACGGCCGCCCTCGGCGCGACTCTCAAGAGCCTGCGCAAGAGCCTGCTCGTCGCCCTGTCGACGATCGTGATCGTGCTGGCGATCTGGATCGGTGTGGTCCTCTTCAGCGGGGTCTCGCCCTACGTGGTCAAGGGCCCGTGGGACGTCTGGCAGCACCTGGTGACCGATGCGAAGGCCGCGGAGCACCGCGCCGAGCTGGGCGGCCTCTTCGCCGTGACCATGGGCGACGCACTGATCGGCTTCGCGGCCGGCCTGGTCGTGGCGATCCTCGGCGCGATCCTGTTCCGTCTGTCGAAGGGCATCGAGCACGCGCTGATGCCGTTCGCGATGCTGCTGCGCTCGGTGCCGCTGATCGCGATGGCGCCGCTGATCATCCTGGTCTTCGGGACCGGCTCGATCGCCTCGGTCGCGGTCATCGGCGGGATCGTCGTCCTGTTCCCCGCGCTGGTGACGATCGCCTTCGGCCTCAACAACGCCTCCCCGCAGATGCTCGACGTGGTCGCGGTCTACGGCGGCAGCACTCTCACCGCGATCCGCAAGGTGGCCATCCCCGGCTCGCTGCCCTCGCTCTTCGCCGCGATCCGCATCTCGGTGCCCGGAGCGATCACGGGCGCGCTGCTCGCCGAGTGGCTCTCCACCGGTGCGGGCATCGGCGGGGCGATCAACGCCTGGTCCGCCCAGGCCCGGTTCGCGGACGTCTGGTCGGCGGTCGTGCTCGTGACCGGCGTCTCGCTCGTGCTCTACATGCTCGTGCAGGTGCTCGAGACCTTCGTCCTCTCCCGGATGTCCCTCTCCCTCACCTGACCCCGTCCCTTCCCCCTTCCGCGGGACGCCACTCGAGTGCGGCTCGCCCGGTGGGTCGCATATGCCGGTGGCGTCTCGCGGGAAGGGGAGGGCAGGGGGAGCGGAGCGACGGGGCCGGGTCAGACGGTGACGATCGCGTCGACGCGGTGGCCGGCCAGCACCTCGCGGCCGCCGAGCCCGTCGAGCTCCATGACCACCGCGATCCCCTCGAGGCTCCACCCGGCGCGCTCGATCAGGCGGCGGCTCGCGTCGAGCGTGCCCCCGGTCGCCAGCACGTCGTCGACCAGCAGCAGCCGCGAGCCGCGGGGCGCCGCGTCCTCGTGCACCTCCAGCATCGTCTCGCCGTACTCGAGGGTCGCCTGCTCGCGCAGCACGGCCCGCGGGAGCTTGCCGGGCTTGCGGATGGTGACGACGCCGAGACCCGCCGAGTAGGCGGCCGCTGCGGCGAGCAGGAAGCCGCGCGCCTCCACGCCCGCGATCGCGTCGATCCGGCCGCGGTAGGGCTCGATCAGCGCGTCGGCCACCGCCCGCAGGGCCTCGCCGTCGCCGAAGACCGGCGTGAGGTCGCGGAACAGGATGCCCGGGCTCGGGAAGTCCGGGACGACGGCGGTGAGACGGTCGACGTGGTCGGCGGCGGTCGTGGTCACGGGGAACCTCCGGGTCGGCGGGTGCGCCCGGGCCGTCCGGCGATCGGGCCCTGGGAGTCTACGACCGGCCGCGGTCTCCTGCGCTTCGGAGGCGGTCAGTAGACTCCTTCCCGACCGCTCCCGTCTCCGGGAGCCCACCCGTCAAGAGGAGATAGTTGTGGCCCTTATCGAGGCAGTCGTCGCCCGAGAAATTCTGGACTCCCGTGGCAACCCCACGGTCGAGGTCGAGGTCCTGCTCGAGGACGGCGCGTCCTCGCGAGCGGCCGTCCCGTCCGGCGCCTCCACCGGCGCGTTCGAGGCGTACGAGCTCCGCGACGGCGACTCCGACCGCTACCTCGGCAAGGGCGTGCAGAAGGCCGTCGACGCCGTCATCGACGAGATCGGCCCGGCCATCGAGGGCTTCGACGCCACCGACCAGCGCCTCGTCGACGCCGAGCTGATCGAGCTCGACGGCACCGAGAACAAGTCCCGCCTGGGCGCGAACGCGATCCTCGGCGTCAGCCTCGCCGTGGCCAAGGCCGCCGCGCAGTCGTCGGACCTCGACCTGTTCCGCTACGTCGGCGGCCCGAACGCGCACACCCTGCCCGTGCCGCTGATGAACATCATCAACGGAGGCGCGCACGCCGACACCGGCGTCGACATCCAGGAGTTCATGGCCGTCCCGCTGGGCGCCGAGTCCTTCTCCGAGGGCCTGCGCTGGGGCGTCGAGATCTACCACGCGCTCAAGGCGCAGCTGAAGAAGGCCGGCTTCGCCACGGGCCTCGGCGACGAGGGCGGCTTCGCCCCCGACCTGCCCACCAACCGCGAGGCGCTCGACTTCATCCTCAAGGCCGTCGAGGCCGCCGGCTTCACCCCCGGCAAGGACATCGGGCTCGCGCTCGACGTCGCCTCCTCGGAGTTCTACGAGGACGGCGCCTACACGTTCGAGGGCAAGAAGCTCTCGGCCGAGGAGCTCTCCTCCTACTACGCCGACCTCGTCGCCAACTACCCGCTGGTCTCGATCGAGGACCCGCTGGACGAGGACGACTGGGCCGGCTGGACCCACCTCACCGCGGCCATCGGCGACAAGGTGCAGCTCGTCGGAGACGACCTGTACGTCACCAACCCGGTGCGCCTCGCCCGCGGTATCGCCGAGAAGGCCGGCAACTCGATCCTGGTCAAGGTGAACCAGATCGGCACGCTCACCGAGACGCTCGACGCCGTGGCCCTGGCCCAGCGCAACGGCATGACCGCGATCCTCTCGCACCGCTCCGGCGAGACCGAGGACACCACCATCGCCGACCTCGCGGTCGCGGTGGACGGCGGCCAGATCAAGACCGGCGCCCCGGCCCGCTCGGACCGCGTCGCGAAGTACAACCAGCTGCTGCGCATCGAGGAGATCCTGGGAGGTGCGGCGACCTACGCGGGTCGCTCCGCCTTCCCGCGCTTCTCCGCGTAGTCTCGGCACGCCGGACCGGCCCCGGAGCCCAGCACCTCGGTGCGGGCGCCGGGGCCGCTCCACTTCCCCCGCCGCGATCGAGGAGGCACCCGCCCATGGCCCGTCCGCCCCGCCGCCCCTCCGCTCCCGGGAGCGCACCCGCCGACCCGGAGGTTCCC